>JAATES010000350.1 GCA_015655615.1 Actinomycetales bacterium | reverse complement strand
GACCGTGCGGACGTAGTCGGAGGCGCCCAGCGGCTGGCGCAGCCAGCTCAGCCCGATTCCGGTGGACGGGTTGAACAGATCGTTCAGCAGTGCGCCTTGCTGGGTGCCCGACAGCTTGGTCGTGATGGTGTACGACGATGAGTCCGTGAACGACGCACCGAAGCCGGTCATGGTCTGGAACTCTTGGGTGGGATCGACGGCGATCGGGACAGTGCCGCTCGCGCCGGCGCTGAAGGCGAGCGGGGTCCTCTCGGTGAGCAACGAGGAGCGGTCCCCGCTGGTGAGCCAGACCCGTATCGGATCACCTGCCGCGACAGTTGGAGCGGCGCCCGTGGCCGCCGCTGCCTCCGTCGCGGTGTTCGCATGCGCGGAGAGCGGGGCTGCGACGCTCACGGTGCCGATCAGTGCGACCCCCAGCGCGACGGCGAGCAGGGTCCGGGAGGTGGAGGTCGTACGGGCGCGCAGGCTTCGCGGGTCTACTCCCGACCATCCACTGCCGGGGAGCGAACCGACGAAGATCCAGGGCGTGACGTGCACGGCTGTCCTCACAAGACGAGATCTGATCAGCAGCATCGCTGACTCAGCACCTATGCGACCGCTACGCGACAGCCACCTGGCTGCGCAAGACATGTCAGATGCCAACCTAGCAGCGTGCGCGCTGGTTCGCTCGGAGTGCAGGGTTGCGGGGCACCGAGCGTGCGAGGTCCTCCTAGGCTTAGCCGTATGCCGTCTGCCCCCACGTACCTCATCGCGGATGCCGTCGCCTTCGCCTACCCCGGACGAGAGGTCTTTGCGCAGGTCACTGTGAGGGTCTCCGCCGGGGTCCGGCTGGGAGTGGTCGGCGAGAACGGGTCGGGGAAGTCGACACTGCTGCGAGTACTCGCGGGGCGGTCGGCCCCCAGCAAGGGATCCGTGCGCCGGGTGGGCACGCTTGCCGTCGTGGAGCAGGAGATGCCGGTCGTCACGGAGCAGACCGTCGGGGACCTGGTGCAGGAGTCCCTCGCCGAGGTCCGGCGGGTGCAGCACGCACTCGAGGCGGCGACCCAGGCATTCGATCACGCGGTGGGCTCATTGGATGACCTGTCCGGCCTGCTGGCGCGGGCGGAGCACCTCCAGGCCTGGGATGCGGACCGGCGGGTGGCCGAGGCGCTCAGCCGATTGGGCGCCCACGGCGACCTGACCCGCCCGCTGGCCACGCTCAGCGTGGGTGAGCGCTACCGGGTCCGGCTGGCTTGCCGGCTGGCCGAGCGCAGCGACCTGCTCCTGCTGGACGAGCCCACCAACCACCTGGACGACTCCGCACTGGCGTACCTCACGACGACCCTGCGGTCCTGGCGAGGCGGCGTGGTGGTCGTCACCCACGACCGGGAGCTGCTCGACGACGTCTCGACCGCCATCCTCGACCTCGATCCGGCGATGGACGGACGCCCCGCCCTGTACGGCAACCCTGGCTATACGGCCTACCGGTTCGCCAAGGACGCGGCGCTGCGCCGGTGGCAGGTCAGGTACCGCCAGGAGCGGCAGCGGGCCGCGCGGCTGGCGGCCCGGCTCGACGAGTCCTACGAGGGGCTCTCGGACGAGTGGCGTCCCCCCAAGGGCAGCGACAAGAACCGCCGCGCGACCCGGGCCCGGCTGCACGTCAAAGCGGCGGATCGCCTGGTTGAGCGGTTGGAGGCCGCAGCCGTCGACGTTCCGGTCCCGCCGCCTGCCTTGGATTTTCCAGATCTGCCGGCGTTGCCGCCGGGATTCTCTGGTGACGTGTCGCTGCTGGAGGTCCGCGGACCCCGGCTGCAGGGCCAGCTGCATCTGCCGGGGACCAGGGTCGCTGTTCCGGCCTCCGGCAGGCTGCTGGTCACCGGGCCGAACGGCTCCGGAAAGTCGACTCTGCTCCGGGCGCTCGCAGGCTCCTTGCCACTCGACGGCGGAGTCAGGTCGATCGCCCCGGCGGCACGAATGGGCGTTGTCGTCCAGGACGGCGCCTTCCGGCAGTCACTCTCGGAACGGGCCACCGGGTTCGAGGAATGCGAACGGGACGCCCGGGAGCTGCTGGGCCTGGGCCTGCTTGACCCGGCGCAGGTGGTTCCGGTGGTGCCCTTGGGGCTGCTCAGCGAGGAGGATCTCGATCGTCCGCTGGCCGAGCTCTCGACGGGGCAGCGCCGCCGGTTCGAGCTCGCCCGCGCGCTGATCGCGGCCCCGCACCTGCTGATCCTCGACGAGCCGACCAACCACCTGTCGATCGACCTGGTGGATCAGCTCACTCAGGCGCTGCTGGCCACCTCGGCGGCGGTGGTCATCGCCACCCACGACCGCCGGATGCGCCGGGACTTCGCGGACTGGCCGACCATCACGCTGGACTAGGTACGTCAGTCCGTTCCCGACTCTTCCTCGGCGACCGCGGCGGACCACACCTGGCCGGCTTGTGCGGTGACGCTGACGGAGATCTGCTTCCAGTCGGAGACCTGGAACTCGTTGGCGGAGCCTTGCGCGATGTTGGCGCACGGCAGATCGAAGGAGCCCGCCGGGTCGACCTTGATCGTCAGGGGGCCGTCCCCGAGGCAGGTCACATACACGTAGATCTTGTCGGTGGTGACGTCGAAGGACACCAAGGGAGAGGAGCCCTGTTGGTCCTCCTGTGATGCCAGGATCTTCCGGTCAGCGGGGACCATGGCCCGTGCGCTCGCCATGCGCTGTGGTGTTGCTGGTGGATCGGAGGTCACCTGCGCCGTGGGGGCAGGGCTGGGTACCTCCTGCGAGGCGGTGCACCCGGCTAGCAGACTGATAGCGCCCAGGCCCGCCAGCAGGTGTGCCAACGCACGGCCGTTCACGAGTTCCAGGTCTTCCAGCCGATCGACGTGACCGAGAATATCGCCGAAATGCTTTTTGACCCCTTGTTGACGGCGTGAGAGGTGGAGCTGTATGACGACCATGCGTGCGAGCTGGACGTCACGATATTCCGCTTGGTGCCCGCCGCCTCGTTGCAAGCCGTATACGGAGTGACATCGCGAGACTCTTCAGCGCCGAAGGCGGTGGCTGAGCAACCAAGCACGAGAGCAGAAGCCAAATCCGTGGCTACTATTCCACGTGCAATTTTCATCACTCTCTCCCCTTGCTGAGTGGTGGTGAATAAGTCAAACATGGCAGAATCATGGACCGCAAGTCTGGAGTTCGAGAAGGACTCCAGCCACCCCTGCTTGCGTCGGGAAATGGCAAGTATTGTTCCGGAATGGACCTCTTGCGCGGTTTTGTTTGGAATTGATGCATGCCTGATCGAATCCGTCGGGGGAGGCCCGGAGTGTGGATGCCTCACGAGGCTGGCCAGTCGGGCATGCCGACGACGCCTATGGCGGCCTTCCGCACAGCCAGCATGGCAGCGACAGTCAGGACGAATGCCAGGGCGGGCTTGTGGCGCGTCAGGCCTGTGCCATGTCGCGTGGCCGGTGGTGGCGCGGCGTCACTGTGCAGGGCCGCCGACGAGCGGCCGGGCGGGGTCGGTGGACCAGTCCTCCAGGGAACCGTCGTACACACGCACGTGGGGATACCCGGCCACGGTGAGCCCGAGGGCGGCGAAGGACGCCGAGATGCCGCCGCCACAGTAGAGGAGCACCGTCTGCTCGGCCTCGGGCAGGATGCCCGCGGCCGCCGCGGCAGCCGGTCCTCGGGCCAGCAGCCCGCCAGGTCCGGCAGCAAGATCCCGGGCCGGCAGGTTCAGCGAGCCGGGGACGTGCCCGCGCCGGGAGTAGCGAGTCACACCCTCGCCGGTGAACTGATCGGCACCCAGGGCGCACACCAGCACCTCGGCGGTCCTCCCGGCGGAGGCTGCAGCGACGTCGTCCCTGCTGGCCCACAGCTCGGGGCGCTCCCGCAGCGCCAGCGGCGTAGCGCCCGGGTTGCGGGTTCCGCCGTTCCCTGGATCGACGGCCTCGCCGAGAGCTGTGCCCAGGGGCGGCACGGGGTCCTCCCCGGCCGCGACCGGCAGCCCGGCTGCGGTCCAAGCCTGCCAGCCCCCGTTGAGCACCTGGGCGTCGAGGCTGAGGGCCCGCAGCGTCCACCATGCGCGCGCCGCCCAGAAGCCGTCGGCTTGGTCGTAGAGCACCAGATCGGTGTCTGCGTCGACCCCGAGGCCGGTGAGCACCGCGGTGGCCCGGGCCGCTCCGGGGTGCGCGAAGTGGTAGCCGGCTCCGGGCTCGGCGAAGGCCTCCAGCAGATCCAGATGGCGGCTGCCGGGCACGTGTCCCGCCAGCCAGCCGGGGTACCCGCTGGAGGCTCGGTGGTCGCCATCGAACTCGGGGCGGGGCAGCACGACCGTGGCGTCGAGGACCAGGGTGCGCCGTCCTGCACGGGATGCCCGGAGCCGGTCGGCGAGTTCCGTCGGGGAGACGAGGATCGCGGTCATGCCGGTGCGTCCGCGTTCTGCAGATCCGTGTCCCGAGGTCCTCGCTGTAGGAGCGGCAGCAGCTGGCGTCCGGCGATCTCCACCTGATTAGCGACACTAGCGACGTCGTCTGCGAGCGGGTGCAGCAGCACGTCGGTGGCACCGGCCTCCTCGAGACTACGGAGGAATGCAGCGCATTCCCCGGGAGTGCCGATGGCGGAGACCCGGCGCAGAGCGTCGATGCCGACGCCTCGCGAGTTGTACCGCACCCATGCACGCTCGGCGGTCTCGACCGCCTGCTCGGTGGTGGCCCCGACGGTGAGGTTCACCTGGACCGCGACGGGGTGCCCTCCGGGCGGAGCAGAGGCGGACCCTGCAAGCGCCGCGCGCAGTTCTGCGAGCACCGCGACCCGATCGCGCAGCAGCTCGGGCGTGATGTTGTAGGTGAGCCAGCCGTCACCCAGGCGCGCCACCCGGCCCAGGACCCGGCGCAGGCCCTCCCCGGTGGCGCGGGAGCTCGGGTTCGCCACCATCCAGATCGGGAGCGGGTGCTGACGGAAGCCCGGGACCAGGTGCACGTCCTCCAGGTCGAGGAACTTCGAGCGGTGGGTGACGGTCTCGTGCGTGCTGGCCTTCCGCAGGAACTCGACGGCATCCTCCATCCGGGCGAGCTTCTCGTCGAATCCGATGCCGAAGGCGGCGCGCTCGCGCTCGTGTTTCTGCCCGGTCCGGTTGCCCGAGCAGGTCACCATGGTCATGCGGCCCCCGGAGAGCGCGTCCAGGTTCGCCCACTGCTGGGCGACGACGAGAGGCTGACGCAGCCCGAGGGTCGACAGGCAGGCGACACCGAGGCGGACGCGCGAGGTCCGGGCCGCCAGTGCGGCGAGCATGACGGTGGAGTCGTGGAAGCCGAGGGCCAGGATCGTGTCGGCGACGAAGATCCCCTCCCAGGCCGGGTCGCGGTCGACCTGACCGGCGATCGCCAGCAGCTCGTCGATCTGACCGGGATCCCCGGTGACCGTGGTGGGAAGGACGAGCGAGGTGCGCAGGCTCATGCCGTCACCTCGCGGGGCAGCCAGGTGACGTCCACTCCGCCCGAGAGTCCCGAGAGGTCGGACAACGCGCCTTCTGTCGCGAGCCACCGGGCGTACGGCGTGATGAGCTCGTCTCGCAGCACGCCCCACTGGTCGTGGTGGAACCACGTCGTGGCGACCAGCTCCAGGGAGCGCGCGAGCACCTGTTCCGGGAAATAGGGGATCACCGTCTCCAGCACGGCACGGGCCTCGGCCTGGTCGGTCGCGGCGCGGTGGTAGCCCGCGTCCAGTGCCGCCAGCAGCGCACGGACCTCTTCAGGGCGCTCGCGCAGCACCTTCCCGCGTGCGGCCAGCACGTAGGAGTGGAAGGGTGGCGCGCCGTGGTCCTTGACCGGCCAGGAGACGCGGTCCTGCGCCGGGTGCGCATCGAACAGCTCATCCCACGCCCAGTAGGAGCCGAAGTAGGCCTCCGCGATCCCGGCCGCCAGGTGGCGGGACTGCCACTCGCGGTGCCCGGAGTCGACCACTTCCACGGTGCTTGGATCCCCGCCGTCCGCGGCGATCATGGCCCGGACCATCGCCAGGCCGCGCGGAGTCGGGTTGAGAGCGACACGCCTGCCTGCGAGGTCCCGAGGACGGTTCACGCCGAGCGACCGCAGTGAGTGCAGGGACTCCAGCCCGGTCTGGTTGATCGCGGCGACGGCGGTCACGTCCTCGCCTCGCGAGCGGGCGGCGAGCACGCGGTTCAGGGGGGCCAGCCCCGCATCCGCCTCGCCGCGCGCCAGATGCGCCAGCGTGTCGCCCCGGCCGGGGTCGACCACCGCGACGTGCAGGTCGAGGCCGCGAGCGGCGGTCTCGCCGGTCGCACGGGCCAGGTAGATCCCGGTGTCGTTGGGCCAGGGGTGGTAGTAACCGAGCAGGATGCGCAGGGCGGTCATCGTGCCTCCGAAGTCGTGGCGAGCAGGTCGGTCAACTCGCGCCGCAGTGCGATGAAGGCGGGATCGTCCACCACCTCATCACGGCGCGGGCGCGTGAACGGCACGTCCAGGCGGCGTACCACACGGGCGGGACGCTCCGAGAGCACGTAGACGGTGTCGGACAGCAGCAGTGCCTCCTCGATGTTGTGGGTGATGAAGAGCACCGATCGGCGCGTCTCCTCCCACAGCCGCAGCAGCCAGCGCTGCATCCCGGCCCGGGTCAGGGCGTCCAGGGCACTGAAGGGCTCGTCGAGGAGCATGACCCGCTGCGGGGCGAGCAGGGCGCGCAGGAATGCGACACGTTGCTGCATACCACCGGACAGCGTGCGCGGGTAGGCGTCGGCGAAGCCGTCGAGTCCCGTTCTGGTGAGCCAGTCGCGGGCCTCCTGTACGGACTCCGAGGTGCGGATGCCCGCCAGTTCCCGGGCCAGCAGCACGTTGCGCAGCACGGATCGCCACGGCAGCAGGGCAGGCTGCTGGGGCATGTAGCTGATGTGCCCGCGGGTCGCGGTGATGTCCTCGTCATCCAGCAGCACCCTGCCGTGCTCGGGGGTGACGAGCCCGCCGATGACGTGCAGCAGCGTGCTCTTCCCGGAGCCGGAGGGGCCGATGATCGAGACGAACTCCCCGGGCTCCACGGTCAGCGACACGCCGTCGAGCACCGGGAGGTGGTGGTCCCCGGTCGAGGTCGGGAAGCCGGCATCGACGGCCTCGACGGTCAGCCGGGGGTCCGCCGTCGCCGAGGGCACACGTGTCTCAGCGCTCACGGGGTCCCCTCCACCGGGTGAGGCGCCGTTCCGCGGACACGATGAGCCCGAACAGCAGCAGGCTCGCGATGACGATCACGACGATCGCGACGAACATCCGGTCGGCCCGGAAGGCGGACTTCTGCAGCAGCAGGTAGTGCCCCAGCCCCTTGTCGGAGCCGACCCACTCGGCGATCACCGCGCTCATCACCGCGTAGGTCGCCGCGATCTTGAGCCCGGAGAACACCGACGGCAGCGATCCGGGGACCTCCAGCACGCGGAAGATCGTCCAGTGTGAGGAACCGGACATCCGCAGGTAGTCGGCGATGGCCCGGTCGGCGCCGCGCAGTCCGTCCATCGCCGCGACCGCCACGGGGAAGAAGCACATCAGCACGATGATCACGAGCTTGGGAGTCATACCGAAGCCGAACCAGACCACGAGCAGCGGGGCGAGCGCGATCGTCGGCACGTTCTGGCTGAGGATCAGGAGCGGGTAGACCGCGTCCTTGAGCGGGCGCACCAGGTGCAGCACGGCGGCGACGAGCACGCCGGTGGCACTCCCCAGGGCGAACCCCACCAGGGTGAGCTGGCCGGTCGCCGCCACATCCTCGCCGAGGCGAGGTGCCTGCTGGACCAACTCGGTGGCGATGGCGCTCGGTGCGGGCAGCATCCAGGCGGGTACGTCGAAGATGCGTACGGCGGCCTCCCACACGGCCAGCAGTGCGATGGCGACCAGGACGGGTGCCAGAGTGCGTCTGCCGGCCGTGCGGGCGGCACGGACGCGCGACGATGATACGGACACCTCAGCCCTTGGCACTCGGCGTGCCCGTCGCGAGCAGGTCTGCGGGCACGGCGTCGACGAACTGGTTGGTGTAGGCGGACTCCCAGTCGAACCCGGCGTCGATCACCTTGTTCTCCTCCAGCCAGCTGGTGAATCCCTTCCAGATGGAGTCCTTCTGATAGCCCCACTGCGGAGAGTCGGACTGGTACTCCGCGGCGAGGTACTCCTGACTGGCTCGGACCAGGTCGGGGTCGAGGTCGGGGGCTGCGGCGATCAGGATGTCGGACGCTCCGGCGGGGTCGATGATCGCGTCCTGGTAGCCCTGGGTGACGGCGTTGACGAACTTCTGGACGAGCTCCGGGTTCGTCGCGATGGTGTCCTCGTTGCTGATGAACACGGGCGTGTACCAGTCGAGGTCCGGATCGATGTCCGTGAGTCTCTGGAACGAGAGGTCCTGGCCCGCGAGCTCGGCTTGCTTCACATCCCACGCCTCGTAGGTCCAGATGAGGTCGATGCTGCCCTGCTGAAGGGCTTGGATGCCGCTGGTCGTGCCGATGTTCACGTTCTTGATGGTCGAGGGGTCTCCACCGTCCTTGCTCACGACCGTGTCGAGGATCGCACCCTCGATGGGACTGCCCCAGCCGCCGTAGGTGTGGCCGTCATAGTCCTTCGGGCGGGTGAGGCCGCGGTCGGCGTTCGAGGCGAAGCCCGAGGTGTTGTGGGCGACGACGGCTGCGACCGAGACCACGGGCACGTCCTGAGCACGGGCCTGGGTCACGTTCTCCTGGTAGCTCACGCCGAACTGGGCCTTTCCGGCTCCGACGAGGGCCTCGGCCCCGTCCTCCGGCGGCTCGACGATGGTGACGTCGAGGCCCTGGGCCGTGAAGTACCCTTTCGCTTTCGCTACGTAGATTCCGGTGTGGTTGGTGTTGGGGGTCCAGTCGAGCACGACCGTGACCGGGGTGCCGGCGGTACCCGAGGCGGTCGATGATGCCGGGGATCCGTCAGAGGAGCAGGCGGTCAGGGCAAGGGAGAGCGCGGCCGCGCCGGCGGCTGCGCTGCGGAAGGAAAGGCGCATGGGAGGTCCTCAGTGCTAGAGGGAGGGGTCCCTCAGGAAGGGATGATGGGCTGGCGTCGTCCGACGCCGTGACATCGCCCTTCCTGATCGGGATCCCGCGGCCGGACCGTGACCTCGACCGAGTCCTCGTCCATCCGCGTGAGGAGAAGATCCGCACGCTCGGGTGTGCGGTGGGCGGTGGCGACCCGGCGCTCCTGGGCGGCCCAGGGGGCTCGGAACGGAGCGTAGAGCGCGTGGTCTGCCCGGTGGTCGAGCTGCTGGGCACGCAGGGGAGCAGCGGTGTCGACCCAGAGCAGCACGTCGATATGGGAGTCGGCGACGGCACCGGCGCCGGAGCCCTCGACCAGCAGTGTTCCCCCGGGCTCCCAGGTGTGCCAGGCCCCGGGCGCTCCGGCGGTCCAATCGTAGGACCGGTGCCGGGCCGCCAGTCCGGCACGCAGCGGGGTCAGGACGGCCTCGTCAAGGGCGGCCGCACCGGCAGGCAGGGCATCCCATCCGGGCACGTAGACGTCGATCGGCAGCACGACGGCGTCAAGGAGCGGCGCGATCCGATCGGCGAGCCAGCTCTTGCCTGCGCCGGAATACCCGTCGATGGACACGACCCGGGTCGCGGAAGGAGCCGGAAAGGCCAGGATGGCCGCTGCGAGGGCACCGAGGTCGAGCCGGGTCACGGCGGGAGCGGTCATCGGTTACCTGCTGTCGGGCGAAGGGGTG
>JAATES010000335.1 GCA_015655615.1 Actinomycetales bacterium | reverse complement strand
CGCCGCGAGAATGGGAACGGCTGCCTCCCTGGCATGGCGCAGGCTGCCCGTCACAAACTCCTGGGTGAGTTCCATCCCCGCGACGAAGAAGAACACGGCCAACAGCGCATCCGTCGCCCATGTGGCCACCGTGAGGTCAAGGTGGAGTGCTGCCGGGCCCCACCGGGTCGCCGACAATGACGTATATCCGGCTGACCAGGGCGAGTTGGCCCATAGCAAGGCGACCATAGCCGCCACCAGCAGGAGTCCGCCACCGACGGCCGGACGCGCGAGCCGAGAGATCCACCGCGTCAGCTGGCCCACCGCACCGTCATGGCAGCGCGATGTCCCGCAACGCCGCTTCGTAACCTTCGAAACTGCGTGCTGAGCCTCGGTCGTTGACGACCGACCACCGCACCACGCCCGCGGCGTCGATCAAGAACGACCCACGCAATGCCATCCCGTTCTCCGAATCGAACACGCCATAGCGCTGTGCAACGTCCCCATGTGGCCAGAAGTCAGAGAGAAGATCGAAGCCATAGCCCTCCTGCTCTGACCATGCCTTGAGCGAGAACAAGGGATCAGTCGATACTGCCAGGAGCCGCACTCCAGCGGAGTCGAACACCGCGATATTGTCGCGGAGCTCACAGAGCTCCCCAGTGCAGATGCCGGAGAAGGCGAAGGGAAAGAACACGACCAGCACTGGTGATCCGCGCAGCCCCGACAGTGTCACCGGCGTTCCATGGACATTGGTCAAGGTGAAATCAGGGGCAAGGTCACCAGCGACAGGGTGCGACATCGTTACTCTCTCAAGGGTGGTGCGTCAGCGGGCGCGACCGCGGGCGGCGAGCTTGGTCGCTGTCCAGTCGGCCGCAATCGGGAACGTGCTCGTGGCATGCAGTCCAGCCGTCGTGGCAGCCTCTTGGATCTCGCTATGCGGCACCTGACCCCGGCGACCGGGCTTGGGGCTGATCAGCCAGATCAGGCCGCCGTCCTCGAGAACCGTCTGGACATCGACCAAGAGGTCGGTCAGATCATCGTCACCGTCACGCCACCAGACGACCACCCCGTCGGTGACGTCGTCGTAGTCCTCATCCACGAGTTCGGTCCCGGTGGCCGACTCGATCGCGAGGCGAAGGTCGTCATCGACGTCCTCACCCCAGCCGAACTCCTGGATGACGTTCCCTGGCGTGAAGTTCAACGACTCCACAGCGCGCGGGTCAACGTTCGGTGCCACAGCGGTCAAGGTCCTTTCATAGGGGGACGGCGCGGGCTCGCGCACGTGATCTGTACAACAAAACCTAGTGCACAGCATGACATGCCCACACCCCCCGCGTCAGATGTCGTCCATCTCACGTCGATGTATCGCGTCCGGGTGTGACTTTGACACCCTTCCAGCGTGACAATGGTCCGAAGAACCGATCCGCGTTCTGTGCATGCTTGCCACCGTGTCTGAATGCACAGACCAAGGTCCGGCCACCGTCGTCCGCTTGCGTTCGGCATCGCGACCTGTGACATGTCGAACGGCTACGCTCGATCAGCACGACACAGCAAGCGGAGCGGTCAGGTGGCCGCCAGCTCGCCCAAGGTTGACCGTCCGAGGTGGGAACCCGCCCGGACCCTGACAGACATGAGGTTGCTACGTGGCATCGCATGAGGACACTGGACCACTCATCAACGGTCTTCTCAGCCAGGTTCCCGACATTGACGCCGCCGAGACCGGCGAGTGGATCGAGTCGCTGGACGGTCTGATCGACGACAAGGGCGGTCCCCGAGCACGGTACATCCTGCTGAACCTGTTGCGGCGCGCACGGCAGCGCAATGTGGCCGTGCCGACGTCGATCAACACGCCCTACGTCAACACCATCGGAGTTCACGAGGAGCCGTATTTTCCCGGTGACGAGGCCGTGGAACGGCGGTACCGAGGCTGGATCCGCTGGAATGCGGCCGTCATGGTGACACGTGCTCAGCGGCCTGGCATCGGCGTCGGCGGCCATATCTCCTCCTATGCGTCAGTCGCCACCTTGTACGAGGTGGGACTCAACCACTTCTTCCGAGGCAAGGATCACCCCGGCGGCGGCGATCAGGTCTACTTCCAAGGACACTCCGCACCGGGGCAATACGCCCGCGGACTGCTGGAGGGCCGCCTGAGCGAGCACCAGCTCGACGGCTTCCGACAGGAGCTCTCCCACGCCGGTGGCGGCCTGCCGTCCTACCCGCACCCGCGTCTGATGCCTGACTTCTGGGAGTTCCCGACGGTGTCGATGGGGCTGGGCCCCACCTCGGCGATCTACCAGGCCTGGACCAACAAGTACCTGCACAATCGCGGCATCAAGGACGCCTCCGACCAGAACGTCTGGGCGTTCCTCGGTGACGGGGAGATGGACGAGCCCGAGAGCCGTGGCGCGCTCCAGCTGGCCGCGCAGCAGAACCTCGACAACCTGACCTTCGTGGTCAACTGCAACCTGCAGCGCCTCGACGGACCCGTTCGCGGCAACGGCAAGATCATCCAGGAGCTCTAAGCACAGTTCCGCGGGGCCGGATGGAACGTCATCAAGGTCATCTGGGGGCGCGAGTGGGACGTGCTGCTCAACGCAGACAAGGACCGTGCCCTGGTCAACCTCATGAATGTCACGCCCGACGTGGACTTCCAGACCTACCGGGCCGAGAACGGCGGGTTCATCCGGGACAACTTCTTCGGTCGCGATCCGCGCACCAAGCAGCTGGTCGAGAACATGACCGACGATGAGATCTGGGCGCTCAAGCGAGGTGGCCATGACTACCGCAAGCTGTACGCCGCCTACAAGGCAGCCACCGAGCACACCGGCCAGCCCACCGTGATCCTGGCACACACCATCAAGGGCTACGCCCTTGGTCCCGGGTTCGCCGGTCGCAACTCCACGCACCAGATGAAGAAGCTCAAGACCGACGACCTCAAATTGCTCCGTGACTCGCTTCACATTCCCATCACGGATGCGCAGATCGACGAGAATCCCTATGTCCCACCGTATTTCAACCCTGGCGCCGACACTCCAGAGATCCAATACATGCTGGAACGACGCCGCGCCCTGGGTGGCTTCGTGCCCGAGCGCCGCAGCAAATACACCCAGATCGACCTTCCCGGCGACAAGGCGTACGAGATCCTGGCCAAGGGCTCGGGTCAGCAAGAGGTCGCCACGACCATGGGCTTGGTGAGGTTGTTCAAGGAGCTCATCAAGGACAAGGAGTTCGGCAAGCGGATCGTGCCGATCATCCCGGACGAGGCCCGTACCTTTGGGCTCGACTCGATCTTCCCCAGTGCGAAGATCTTCAACACCAGTGGCCAGCACTACATGGCGGTGGACCGCGAGCTCATGCTGAGTTACAAGGAGTCCGACACCGGCCAGATCATGCACACCGGCATCAACGAAGCAGGCTCCGCGGCGGCGTTCCAAGCAGTCGGAACCTCGTATGCGACGCATGGCGAGCCGTTGATCCCGTTCTACATCTTCTACTCGATGTTCGGCTTCCAGCGCACGGGCGACCAGTTCTGGGCCGCAGGCGACCAGATGACTCGTGGCTTCCTGATCGGCGCCACCGCCGGACGAACGACCTTGACCGGAGAAGGCCTGCAACACGCCGACGGCCACTCGCCTCTGATCGCGGCCACCAACACCGCAGTGGTGCAGTACGACCCCGCCTACACGTACGAGATCCGACACATCGTTCGCGACGGTCTCCAGCGGATGTACGGCAAGGACGATCCACGGGACCCGAACGTGATGTATTACATCACCGTCTACAACGAGCCGATGATTCAGCCCGCGGAGCCCGGCGACGTGGACGTCGATGGCATTCTCCGGGGAATCCATCGAATCCATGCCGCTCAAGGGGACGGTCCACGCGCCCAGATCCTGGCGTCCGGCGTCGGGGTGCCCTGGGCGCTGGAGGCCGCCGAGCTCTTGGCGAACGACTGGGGCGTCCGCGCCGATGTGTGGAGCGTCACCAGCTGGAACGAACTGCGCCGTGACGGACTGGCTGCGGATGCGCAGGCCTTCGAGAACCCTGGAGCTCCACAGCGGGAGGCGTACCTGACCTCAGTGCTTCGTGATGCTCCTGGCCCGGTCGTCGCGACCAGCGACTTCGACCACCTCGTGCCAGATCAGGTGCGCAAATGGGTTCCGGGAGATTACTCGGTGCTCGGCGCCGACGGTTTCGGATTCTCCGACACCCGGCAGGCTGCCCGGCGTCACTTCAAGATCGATGGCCCCTCCGTGGTGGTCAAGGTCCTGCAGGAGCTCGTTCGCCGCGGCGAGGTCGCACCGGATGCGCAGACGCAGGCCATCCAGAAGTACGACCTACACAACGTCCTGGCGGGTACCTCAGGCAATGCCGGAGGCGATTCCTAGGGCTCTGCATCGATCCCGCGCCGACATCGGTCGAGGCGGCCTCGTTTGTGCGAAAGTCACAAGAAGGTCGTATGCTCCCACACATGGGATCAGCCTCTTCCAGTGATCGGCGCGGGATCGTCGCATCTGAGGAGACGCTCTCCGCCCGCCCCACGCCACCCTCCTCGGCCGCCAACCTGCAGCGGCTTCGCGACGCCATCGGTCCACTGACCACAGCTGCCCTGCGGCGCCTCGACGGCGACATCCCGTGGTACCGATCACTGTCCGCCGAGGACCGGGCATTCGTCGGCCTCGTGGCGCAAGCCGGCATAGGCGCCTTCGTCACCTGGTACGCCGATCCGATCCGACCGCCCAGCGGCGTCGGCGAGATGTTCGCGGCCGCTCCCCCGGAGCTCACCCGGTCGATCTCGCTGCAGCACACCTTGCAGATCGTGCGCACGGTCGTCGAGGTGGTTGAATCCCATGCCGATCAGGTGGCCGAGCCAGGGACCGAACGTGACCTCAGAGAAGCCGTGCTGCGGTACTCGCGAGAAGTCGCCTTCTCCGCCGCCGAGGTCTATGCCCGAGCGGCCGAGGTCCGAGGCGCCTGGGACGCCAGGCTCGAGGCACTCGTGGTCGACGCGATAGTCCGCGGCGACACCAACAGCTCCGTGCGCTCCCGGGTGTCCGCGTTGGGGTGGACGGGCAAGGGGCGAGTGATCGTCGTGGTGGGCACGACCGACGATCACCTCGACGAGGTCGAGGCATCCGAGCTGCGTCGAGCGGCCAGACGCGCCGCACAAGACGCCTTGGTGAGCATTCAGGGAACCCGGGCGGTGGTGGTGCTGGGCAGTGAGGGTGATCTGCTGGCTGCAGCTCAGTCGCTCCTGCCGAGGTTCGGGCCTGGTCCCGTCGTGATCGGCCCGTCCACGGCTGACCTCAGCGAAGCCAGCCGATCAGCCGCTGCTGCGCTGGCGGGCCTTGACGCCGTGGCAGCGTGGTCGCACGCGCCCCGACCTGTGCTGGCCGACGATCTGCTACCCGAGCGGGTCCTGGTCGGCGACGACACGGCACGCCGCACCCTGATAGCCAGTGCGTATCTTCCGCTGCGGGATGCCGGCGGCTCCGTCCTGGAGACGCTCCGCGCCTACCTGGGCACTGGACGATCATTGGAAGCCGCGGCCCGGGATCTCTACGTCCATCCCAACACCGTGCGCTATCGCCTGCGCAAGGTCTCGGAGATCACCGGATGGGATCCGCTGGACGCTCGCGAGTCGTTCGTCCTGCACCTCGCGCTGGCAGTGGGAGAGCTCGACGCGGCACGCGCCATTATTGTAGAGAAACGACAAACTGGCGTATGACACTTGGTGCGGGTCGTGACGCCTCCGACCCCCTTGTCCTCGGGCACAGTAGTGGAGTGTTAGCACTCGTCAGCCCTGGACAGGGCTCGCAGACCCCCGGCATGCTCGCTCCCTGGCTCGATCTGCCCGGGGTGCCTGAGCAGGTCGCCGCCTTCAGCGAGGCTGCAGGCCTCGACCTCGCCAAGCACGGCACCACCTCGGATGCCGACACCCTTCGAGACACCGCCGTGGCACAGCCGCTGATCGTCGCGGCGTCCCTCGTCGCGTTGCGCACCTTGCTGGCAGGCCGGACAGTGGCCGAGGTCGCAGGTGTGACCGGAGGTCACTCGGTCGGAGAATTCGCTGCGGCGGCTGCCGCCGGTGTTCTCAGTGACACCAGCGCTGTCGAACTCGTCGGGCACCGGGCTCGGGCCATGGCCAGGGCCGCCGCCGCAGCGCCGTCCGGAATGAGCGCTGTCGTCGGCGGCGACCCGCACGAGGTGCTGGCGGCTCTCACGGCGGCAGGTCTCACCGCCGCGAACGTCAATGGGGGCGGGCAGGTCGTGGCCGCGGGCAGCCTGGAAGGCCTCAGGGCCCTAGCAGCTGCGCCCCCGAACAAAGCTCGCGTCATCCCACTCCAGGTCGCGGGAGCCTTCCACACCTCCTACATGGCGTCGGCCCGTGACGAGTTCGCCGCCCTTGCCGCCGAGTGGCCGGTATCAGCCCCGCAGGTTCCGCTGCTGTCCAACGCCGATGGCACCGCGCTCGGCTCCCGCGACACCGGTGAGCAGATTCTGGCTCGGCTCGTGAATCAGGTTGCCGCGCCGGTACGATGGGACCTGTGCCAGGCCACACTGCAGTCGCTCGGAACCAGCGCCATGATCGAGTTGCTCCCAGGCGGCGTACTCACCGGTCTGGCACGTCGCACCCTACGCGGGACCCCGACCGTCGCTATCAAGTCTCCGGACGATCTTGACGCGGCTCGCACGCTGATCCTCGACCACCCCACCGTTCCGCAACAGGGAGCCTCCGCGTGACCACCACCCTCCAGCAGGCCTCATGTACGCAGTATTCACGGGTCCTCGGCATCGGGGGCGTCCGCGGCGAGCACGTAGTGCCCAACGCCGACATCGTGGAGGCCATCAACTCCTCGGACGAGTGGATCCAGCAGCGGACCGGCATCATCAGCCGGATGCGGTCAGGTCCCGATGTCAACGTGCTCGATCTCGCGGAGGGTGCTGCGCGCGCCGCCATCGCCCACGCGGGCATCGAGGCCAGTCAGATCGACACCGTCATCCTTTCCACAGTGACCTACTTTCGCCAGACCCCTGCGGGAGCCACCCAGATCGCAGACCGGATCGGCGCCACTCCCGCAGCCGCCTATGACATCTCTGCGGCCTGCGCCGGCTACACCTACGGCATCGCACAGGCCGATGCCCTGGTTCGCGCGGGAGCGGCTCGCTGCGTCCTGGTCATCGGCGCGGAGAAGATGAGCGACTTCATCGATCCGACCGATCGCTCCATCTCGTTCCTCCTAGGCGATGGTGCGGGCGCTGCCATCGTCGGCCCTTCGGACTTCCCCGGCATCGGCCCGACGATCTGGGGCTCGGATGGCTCACGCGCCGAGACCATCGGTCAGACGGAAGACTGGCAGCAGGCCATCAGGAGCGGCCAATGGCCGACTCTGCGCCAGGAGGGCCCGGCCGTCTTCAAATGGGCCAGCTTCCAGATGGCGCCCATCGCCAAGCAGGCCATGGCAGCCGCTGGGGTGACAGCGGACCAGATCCAGGCGTTTGTGCCGCATCAGGCCAACATGCGGATCATCGATCAGCTCATCAAGCAGCTCAAGCTTCCCGATGGCATCGCCGTCGGGCGGGACATCGCTGAAACCGGGAACACCTCGGCGGCATCGATTCCTCTGGCCATTGAACGTCTCTACCGTGAGGGGCAGGTCAGCAGTGGCGACCTTGCCCTGCAGATCGGGTTCGGGGCCGGCCTGGCCTACGGCGCACAAGTCATCGTGCTCCCGTGACCGCAACACCTGCAGTATCCACCTCATCACACGACGCCACCAAGGAGCAGTCATGGCACTGAACGAGCAGGAGGTCCTCGCGGGCCTGACCGAGATCATCGTCGAGGAGACCGGAATCGCCGCCGAGGACGTCGCCTCGGAGAAGTCCTTCACTGACGACCTGGACATCGACTCGCTGTCGATGATGACGATCGTCGCCCAGGCCGAAGACAAGTTCGAGGTCACCATCCCCGACGACGAGGTCAAGAACCTCGCGACCGTCGGCGACGCCGTCTCCTTCATCACCAAGGCACAGGACTGAGACCGTCCGGACCGTATGACCCCTGGGCGGGTTGACCACCTATGGTGCTCGACCCGCCCGGCCACATGGCCACCTTCATCCCCTTGGACATCCCGCAAGGAGTACACATGACCCGCACGGACGTTGTCGTCACAGGAATGGGGGCGACCACCCCGCTCGGCGGCGACGTGGCGAGTACCTGGAAGGCCGCTCTTGCCGGCACCTCCGGCGCACGCACGCTCGACAACGACTGGGCCGAGCAGTACGGGATTCCCGTGTCCTTTGCGGCGACCGTGGCCGTCGCTCCCAGCGAAGTACTGGCCGTCCCCGAGATCAAGCGGATGGACCCCTCCGCGCAGTACGCGATCATCGCCACACGGGAGGCCTGGGCTGACGCAGGTTCACCCGAGGTCGCCCCGGAACGGATCGGTGCGGTGGTCTCCAGTGGCATTGGCGGAATCTGGACGACGTTGACCGCGTGGGACACCCTGCAAGCCCGTGGTGCACGCCGCGTGCTGCCGATGACGGTTCCGATGCTCATGCCCAACTCCCCCGCCGCCTATGTCGAGCTGGAGGTCGGTGCCCGGGCCGGCGCGCATGCGCTGGTCTCAGCCTGCGCCTCGGGTGCCGAGGCCATCGGCTACGGCATCGAGATGATCCGCAGCGGCCGAGCCGACATCGTGGTGGCTGGCGGTACGGAAGCGGCCATCCACCCGATGCCGATTGCCGCCTTCGCGGCCTCCCGCACGTTGTCGACTCGCAATGACGATCCAGCTGGCGCGTCGCGTCCCTACGACACCGACCGCGACGGCTTCGTCCTCGGTGAAGGGTCGGGAATCGTCGTGCTCGAAAGCGCCGAGCACGCTGCCGCGCGTGGTGCGAGAGTCTATGCCCGCCTGGCCGGTGTGGGATTGTCATCCGACGGCTACCACATCACCTCGCCCGAGCCGGGCGGTCGCGGGCAGATCGCTGCGATGCGCGCCGCTCTGCTCGATGCCGGCCTGGATGTCACCGATGTGCGCCACCTGAACGCCCACGCGACGTCCACCAAGGTCGGCGATCTCATCGAGGCTCGTGCCGTCCGCGAGGTGCTGGGCGAGGCCGCTGACACTGTGGCTGTCTCCGCCACCAAGTCGCTGACAGGGCATTTGCTCGGTGGCGCCGGCGCACTCGAGACCATCTTCACGATCCTTGCCCTGCAGCAACGCCAGGCACCGCCGACCATCAACGTGAGCAACCCAGATCCTGAATTCGACCTGGATCTGGTGCGCGACACGCCTCGAGAACTACCGTCCGGCCAGATCGCGGCGATCAACAACTCGTTCGGCTTCGGTGGCCACAACGTCGCTCTCGTGGTGACCACGGTCTCCTAGTCAACCGGGCAGCTGTCCGTACCGGAATGGGACGGATCGCGATGACGTCACTGACACCACTCGACTTCGTGGCTCCTCCGGCTGGGATCAGCCCACCCGGTGGAGCCACCGCACCGGCGCGCCCGCACCGGCATGGCGGAAGGGCTCGAGTTCGTCATCCCAGGCCTGCCCGATGGCGAGATCCAGCTCGGCTCGTAGACGGCGAGGGTCCGCGGCATGCTCCAGCGCCGCACGAACCCGATCCTCCGACACCACCGCATTGCCGTGAACGTCGGTCATGGTGTGGAAGATGCCCAGCTCAGGGGTGTGGCTCCACCGTCCGCCATCGGCGCCGAGGCTTGGCTCCTCGGTAATCTCGTATCGCAGATGCGTCCAGCCGCGCAGGGCCGAGGCCAGACGCGCACCTGTCCCCTGCTCACCGCTCCACGACAATTCGGCGCGCACAGTACCGGGCTCGGCCGGCTGTGGCACCCATTCGAAGGACACGTTGTAGCCGAGCACATTGCTTGCCGCCCACTCGATATGCCGGCAAAGAGCACGCGGCGAAGAGTGCACGAAAGCAACACCGCGGGTGAGAGCACCAGCCATGTCATCCTCCCAGGGTTCGAGGTACGTCTTCCCCAACGACCTCAACGCACTGAGCCTGACCGGCTCACGGGACAATGCCATTTGCATACGCGGCGAACACCTGAACTATAACGCAATCATCCGGCCACCGCCTGGATCGAGCCTCTCTAGAGCGCCTCGCGTAGTTCCCGCATCGCCTTCTTGCGCGCAGAACGCTCCAGCCGATCCAGGTAGAGCATGCCGTCGAGGTGATCACACTCGTGCTGAAGGCAGCGTGCCATGAGTTCTGTGCCTTCGACGACGACCTTGTTCCCCTCCAGATCGATACCCTCGACCTTGGCGTACCAGGCCCGCCTGGTGGGGTACCACAAGCCCGGGACTGAGAGGCAGCCCTCGTCCCCGTCCTGGTACTCGTCCTCCGACAGGTCGACGATCCGCGGGTTGAGCACGTAACCGATCTCGTCCTCGATGTTCCAGGAGAACGCCCGAAGACTCACCCCGATCTGGTTGGCGGCGAGCCCCGCGCGGCCATCGTGGTCAACGGTTTCCACCAAGTCAGCCACCAGGCTGCGGACCCGGTCATCGATGACCGTGATCTCGGCACAGGGAGTGCGTAGGACGGGATCGGGCATTACACGGATGTCACGGAAGGCCATAGACACATTCTTCCACGTGAGATGCGTTCGTACCGCGCGCGGCGTCAGCGGGCATCCCCGCGGACTCGGAGCCAGCCAGCGGACAGACCCGCTCATCGAGCCAAGTCGCCGAGAACCCAGGTCAGGTGATCGAACCGTTCGCCGAATCGCCTCGTCATTCCAGACCATCATCACAGGATGCCGACCCTTGAAAAGGTCTCTGGGAAAGCAAGTCAGAGCTGGTTCATCACGTTCACGCTGAATGCCACCATAATCGCGAAGTAGACAATGGCGATTCCGAGACCGATGTAGCCGATGATCAAGCCAGCCAGTGCGAGCCCCCGACCCTGCTCCCCCGTGCGTTCGATCTGCTTCAACGCGACATGCCCCAAGATGACTGCGATCAAGCCGCTACCACACAACACCAAGGACAAGATCGCCAGGACGTTGGTGCGGTCCGACCGGACTACAGGTCCCGAAGATGCCTCCAAGGAAGCGGCCATGGAATTCCGTCGAGCGGTATCCGATGCCATATGAGGGATCTGGCTCAGCACGAATATTCCGGCGGCAAGAAGGGCGGGGACGATGACGACTATGACAGCTTCCATGCGCCGACCGTAAAATACCTATAGGTAGCATGTCGAGTCGTGGAAACCCGCCGCTGCTGGCACTCAGAGATCTCCGCTCAGACATCGGGAGCAGACCGATCACACGCGGATCGTCGCGCCTCCCCCGAGCCAGGTAGGCTGTGATGCGGCCACGGGCCCGCCTCGCTGCGGTCACGTCGCCTACGGGGCAATAGCTCAGTCGGTTAGAGCAGCGGACTCATAATCCGTCGGTCCTCGGTTCAAGCCCGAGTTGCCCCACCCATGTTACCTGCACATATTGCGATCTCTTTACCTATACTCACGGCCCCTGTGCAGCAAACGTGCAGCAGCCAGGTCGAGACGACAGGTCCTTTCAGCGTCGGCTGACTGCGTCAGCCCAGGAATGACGATGAGGAATCTAGACTCGCAGTCGATTCGGGTACTAACGTGCAAGCATGTCCACACCACAGGCGCAGGCGCCTCAGCAATCGATCAGCCTACCCAAGCCCTCGGCACTCATCCTCGCGTGGGGAGTGGCAGCCATCATCATCGGCCCGCTCCTGCTCGCGATCGGCGCCAGCAGCCGCGGCCTCGGATTCCTCGCCATCATCGGCGGGATCGGCACGCTGGCTGGTTTGATCCAGATCGTGCAGGGCGTCTACCGATTGGCCACGCATATCGACAACCTCGAGACCGAGCGTCTCGCCCGAGCCGACTGGCAACGCCGCCAACGCAAGGCCTGAGCACATCCACCACTACCGGGGAGCTCTGACCCCGGGTGGCGTGGGCACGAAAGGTCCGCAGTGGCAGGTATGCGGCGCAGTATCGGAAACCGTCCCAGCAAT
>JAATES010000105.1 GCA_015655615.1 Actinomycetales bacterium | reverse complement strand
GGCGATCTGTTCGACGGCCTGCTTGGCGGAGACGTGCACGATGTACAGCGGCGCGCCGGCGAGGTCCGCGAGGTAGATCGCGCGGCTGGTCGCCTCCGCCTCGGTCTGCCAGGGACGCGTCGTCCCATGGAAGTAGGGCGCGGTGTTGCCCGCCTCCAGTGCCTGCTGGACGAGCACATCGATCACCGAGCCGTTCTCGGCGTGCATCATCATCAGGGCGCCATTGCTCGCGCCCTTCTGGAAGGCCCGGAAGATCTGGCCGTCGTCTGAGAGGAAGACGTCCTTGTAGGCCATGAACAGCTTGAAGCTGCTCACTCCCTCCCGGATCAGCTCGTCCATCGCATCCAGCGACGAGTCCTGGACGTCCGAGAGGATCTGATGGAAGCCGTAGTCGACCGCGCAGTTCCCGGCGGCCTTGTCGTGCCAGGCTGCGTACTGGTCGAGGATGTTCTCGTTCGGGTACTGCACGACGAAGTCGACGATGCTCGTCGTGCCTCCCCAGGCAGCGGCCGTCGTGCCGGTGGCGAAGGTGTCGGAGGCCGAGCTGCCTCCGAACGGCATCTCAATGTGGGTGTGCGCGTCGATGCCGCCCGGGATGACGTACTTTCCGCTGGCGTCGATGACCCGGTCCACGGTGCCGGCGAGGTCGGCCGCGAGCGCGGTGGAGCCCGGGGTGAGCAATGCGACCACGGTCTCACCGTCCACCAGGACGTCCGCGGTGGCGCGGCCGGTGGCGTTGACCACGGTCCCGCCAGTGATCAGAGTCTTCACGTCAGACCTCCAGAACTGCGATGGGAAAAGGCGAACAGGGTGGTGCGAGGTTGCGCGGGCCGGGTGTCGCCGGCCCGCGCTCGATGCCGATGCTGAGGATCGCGCAGGGCTCAGGGGGCGACGATCGGGCCGTAGGCGTCGGGGCGGCGGTCGCGGAAGAACTGCCAGCGCTCGCGGACCTCGCGGACCTGGTCGAGATCGAGGTCCCGGATCAGCAGCTGGTCGTCCGAGGTGGATCCGGCCTCGCCGATGACGTTGCCGTCCGGGCCCACCGCATAGGACGATCCGTAGAAGTTCACGGCCTCCTCGCCGTATTCGTTGTCCTCCAGGCCCACCCGGTTGTTCGCGATCACGAACACGCCGTTGGCCACGGCGGCGGCCGGCTGCTCCAGCTCCCATAGGCGGTTGGACACGCCGGGCGCGGTGGCGTTCGGGTTGAAGATGATCTCTGCGCCGTTGAGGGCCGCGGTCCGCCAGCCCTCGGGGAAGTGCCGGTCGTAGCAGATGGTGACGCCGACCTTGCCGACGGCGGTGTCGAAGACCGGCCAGCCGAGGTTCCCGGGCCGGAAGTAGAACTTCTCCCAGAACTTCGGCAGGTGCGGGATGTGGTGCTTGCGGTACGTGCCGAGCACCGAGCCGTCGGCGTCGATGACCACGGCGGTGTTGTAGTAGACGCCCGGCTGGTCCTCCTCGTAGATGGGCAGGACGACGACGATGCCGAGTTCCTTGGCCAGCGCGCTGAACCGGTCGGTCGTCGGACCGGGGATCGTCTCGACGTACTCGTAGTACTTCGGGTCCTGGGTGATGCCGAAGTACGGCCCGTAGAACAGCTCCTGGAAGCCGATGATCTGCGCGCCTGCGGCTGCGGCCTCCCGGGTCCAGTCCTCGTGGAGCTGGATCATCGACTCCTTGTCCCCGGTCCACCGTGCTTGCGTGAATGCGGCGCGGACGACGCTCATGGATTGCCTCCTGCGATCGGTACGGAGGTCGCGACCGGGGTTGGCCGGCCCGGCCTCACCTCGGTGTGTGAATATCACTGTGCAGGTTGAACATTTCTGCGGCGTAACCCTGGGGGTTCCAGATCGGGCCCGGTTGTGTCGGTCACGTAAATTCTGATGACCGGTCATGTCACGTCTTCGCAAATGTGCCTGAAACACAAAACCTGCGCGGCAGGATGGCGGACATGCCTGCACTGAGTGCCCCCGGTCTGGCCCGACACTTCACGGATCACAGTCCGCGCGGGATCGCCTCGACCATGGCGCGCCTGATGCGATCGGGGGACCTGTCGCCGGACGACCGGCTGCCCACCGTCCGTGATCTGGCCCGAGTCCTCGCGGTGAGCCCCGGGACCGTCAGCGCCGCGTGGCAGGCCCTCGCCTCGGTGGGCCTGATCGTCAGCCGCGGCCGCGCCGGCACCTATGTCCTGCCCGAGCCCGCGGGGTGGCTGCCACCCCGATACCGCCCGATGGCCGATGCCACCGCGGGCGAGGGCTTCGACCTGTCATCGGGCACCCCGGACCCCGCGCTGCTGCCACCGCTGCG
>JAATES010000216.1 GCA_015655615.1 Actinomycetales bacterium | reverse complement strand
TCTGGCAGCGCAGGAGTCCTCGACCCCTGCGGCCTGGCTGGCCGGTGTGATTGAGGGTGCTCCGGAGTCGATTCGTCCGGTCTTCAGCGAGCTGGCTGTCGCGCCGTTGCCCGAGGATCGTCCGGAGATGATTCCGGAGTACGTGCGGGGTGTCGTCACGGCACTGGTCGAGCTTGCGCTGACCCGCAGGGTCGCGGAGGTGCGCAGTGCACTCCAGCGGCTCGACCCGGGTGCTGAGCCTGAGCGGCATGCCCAGGTTTTCGAGGACCTGATGGAGTTGGAGGGTCAGCGAAGGCTGCTGCGCGTTCGCGATTGACCGTTGCCGGTCATCGAGCCTCTGCCGTGTCGCAGGTCACAGCTGCTGGTATGGACCTCCCTGGGCAGGAAGCGTATTTTTGTACTGACCGGTCAGACTAATAGTGCCAGATGCCGGCTGAGGAGGAACGATGATCGAGCCTGACGAGAGCCAGGTGGGCCAGGCCCCCGCCGAGGATGAGGCCCCCGCCGTCGTGGCCGCGACCGGAGTGACGCTGCACGGGAAACGCGGCGTGGTCTACGGCCCCGTGACCTTCACCGTGCCGCGTGGCCGGCTTGTGGTGCTCCAGGGCCCGCAGGGAGCAGGACGCTCCAGCCTCTTACTGACCCTGGCCGGACGGATGAAGCCGGACCGTGACGGCGTGCTCTCCGTGCTCGGGTATGAGCTGCCTCGTGAGCGCAATGGCGTCCAGCGCGCTGCGGCAATCGCGGGGTTCGAGGGAATTGACGAACTCGATGACTCAGTGACGGTTCTGGCGTCGATGCGCGAACGGCTGGCATGGCTCAGCCCGTGGTACCGGCGAACTCCCCAGGTGACCAGCGCCTCCTATCGAGCACTCGCGGGAGCGGTTTTCGGTGATCGTCCGCTGCCACCGCTGTCCACGGTGATCTGGGACCTCGACGAGGTCGACGAGATGCTGTTGCGGATCGTGATCGCGCTGCTGCAGGAACCAGATCTGCTGGTCATCGACGACCTGGATCAAGTCCACGATCAGGCCCGGCGACAGCTCGTCTGGGAGCGACTCGAAGCGCTGACGACCGGCGGGCTCACCGTCATCGCATCGGTCGCCTCCGAGAACGAGGTCGACGTCATGAGCTGGGAGCGCACGCCCCAGGTGGTCCAGCTCACCACCGGTCCCCAGGCCGTCAAGCACAGCCTGCACCACGCACTGCATACCTCTGCCGTCTAGTTTCTTCGAACGGGAACATCCCCATGATCTCTGCAACATCCACGGGAACCGAGTTGCGTCGTTTCCGCCGTGGCGTCATCCCCAAGCTCGCCCTGGTCGCGATGATCCTCATCCCGCTTCTCTACGGTGCCCTCTACCTCTGGGCGTTCTGGAATCCGACCGGAAATCTCAACCAGCTGCCAGTCGCGTTGGTGAACTCCGATCAAGGATCCGTCACGGAGGGTACGGACCTCGAGGCAGGTCGCGAGGTGACCGACAAGCTGGTCGCGTCGGACGACCTCGACTGGGTGGTGACGGATGCGGGAACGGCGGAACGCGGGGTCAAGGACGGCACCTTCTACTTTGCCGTCGAATTGCCCCAGGACTTCTCCAGCACACTCGCCAGCGCTGCAGGCGATGACCCTCGGACCGCATCGATCAATGTCACCTACAACGACGCGAACTCGTTCCTGGCAACGACGTTGGGGCGGAGCGCGATGCAGCAGGTGCAAGGCGCGGTGCGCTCTGAGGTCGGCGAACAGGCCGTCGAGCGAGTGCTCGTGGGCCTGGGATCGGCCCGTGACGGCTTCTCGGAGGCCTCAGACGGCGCGCTCAAGCTGACGACCGCCAGCGGACAGTTGTCCGATGGCTCTGACAAGCTCTCGGACGGTGCCGAGTCGGCGAGCGACGGAGCGTCGAGCCTTGCGACCGGTCTGCACACGCTGGTGGACGGTGCAGATTCCGCTTCGTCGGGAGTGAGACGGCTGAACACCGGCGCGCAGAAGCTCCATGCCGGCGGCTCCGATCTTGCCAGTGGGGCCAAGGGGCTCTCGGACGGGAACTCCAAGCTGGCCGACGGTGCATCCAGCCTGGTCACGGGGACGAAGACCCTCAGTACGGGGACCGCCTCCGTGAACACTGCGACCAAGCAGGTCGCCTCCGGAGCCTCCACGGTGGCTGACGGCGCCCAGGACGTGGCCGGTGGCGCGAAGAAGCTGGCCAGCGGTGCCGCATCGGCCAGCTCCAGCAGCGCGACGCTGGCGTCAGGTGCCAAGAAGACGCAATCGGCCGTGGTGGCCATGGATGCAGGCGCAACCCGGCTGGCTGGCGGACTGGCGCAGACCCAGGATTCCTTGCAGAGCCTGCTGTCAGCCAACATCACGACCCTCACTCAACTGAATGAGCAAGCCCACTCGGATGAGGTCGCCGACTTGATTACGGCGAACAAGACGACGCTGAGCAGTGTCGAGACCGATTCGAACTCGACCTTCGGCGGTCTTGTCAGTGGCGCTGAGACACTCGCTTCCCAATTCCAGCCGAGTGGCTCCACGGATGCCTCCCGGCAGACGCTACGGGACGGCACGGACCAGATCGCGGCAGGAACGACCGCACTGTCGACCGGGCTGGCAACGCTCAGCGATGGGGCAGACGATCTGTCCGATGGCACGGCGACGCTGAGCGCAGGGGCAGCGAAGCTGTCCGCCGGTGCGTCGAAGCTCAGTGGCGGCACCACATCATTGGCTACGGGCGTGTCCAAGGTCAGCGCGGGGGCGGGACAGCTTTCCGAAGGCGCATCGTCAGCCTCCGCTGGTGCGACCAAGCTCGCCGACGGCGCGTCGGCGCTCAACAAGAGCCTGTCCACGCTCGCCGCCGGAACCCAGACATTGCAGACGGGCGCCACCAAGCTATCCGATGGAGCCGCTGATGCTGCGGCAGGTGCCGACAAGCTTCGCGACGGAACCAGCGCCGTCGCCGACGGTGCGGCCACGCTCGCGGAGGGCAGCGGGAAGCTCACGGAGGGCGCCGGGACGCTCTCCTCGTCGCTTTCGGCGGGTGCCACGAGCATTCCGGATGACTCGTCCGCCTTACGTGCGCAACGGGCCACCGTGATTGCGGCACCCGTGACCGTACACGACAGCGATATCGCCCAGGCGGAGGGGTTCGGGGAGGGCTTCGCACCATTCTTCATCTCGCTCGCGTTGTTCGTGGGCAGCCTGATCACCTGGCTCCTGCTCAGGCCGTTGCCCGCGCGGGCTCTAGCGACGCCTACGCCGGGGTGGCGACTGGCGATGACCGGATACCTGCCGGCCCTCCTCATCGGAATCGGGCAGGTGGGCGTCATGCTGGCCGTCATTCACTATGGCCTGGGACTATCGATGGCTCACGCGTGGGGAACCATTGCCTTCACTGTGCTGGTGGTCGCAACGTTCATTTCGCTTCAACAGATGTTCATCGCGCTGGCAGGTCCCGCTGTGGGCAAGGTCATCATCCTGGCCTTCCTGATGATCCAATTGGCGTCATCGGGCGGAACCTATCCGGTTCCTACGACCGCCGGATTCTTCCAGGCACTCCATCCCTGGCTGCCGATGAGTTACACCGTGACGGGGTTGCGGCAGCTCATCACGGGAGGGGCAGACGCACGCCTGGCCATCTCCATCGGCTACCTGGTGGTGGTGCTCCTGGGATCCTTGGCGTTGACGGCCTGGCGGGCAGGCAAGATGAGGACCTGGTCGCTCGAGCGGTTGCATCCCGCCGTCGCGATCTGACACGCTCGCACACTCGCATGACCAGCGCCATCGGAGGGGTCAGCATGTCCACCCATAAAGAGTCGGCCGACGGGTTCGCGGCCCGCCGCGAGGGCACGCGCCAGCTCATCATTGATGCTGCGGTGCGACTGATCGCTGATCAGGGCTTCTCCGCGACCTCGGTGGAGGACATCGCGGCGGCAGCCGGAGTAGCCAAAGGAAGCGTCTATTACAACTTCGGGTCGAAGACGGACGTGCTGGAAGCTGCGCTGGAACTGGGCCTTGATCGACTTCAATCCATGCTCGACGAGGTGCGAGCCGGGCTTGTCGGGCGAGAAGCCCTGCACGCACTCGTGGCCGGGCTGCTGCGGCAGGTTCATGCCCGCCCGGACTTCGCGAAGCTGATCGCCGCTGAAGTCTTCCGGGTGGGCAGGGAATGGCAGGAGTCGATCGGTCGCATCCGGTCCTCGATCATCGCCTCCTACGAGCGGGTGCTCGAGGAGATGCGACCGGGCGAGGATGTGTCCATCCTTGCGGCGTCCGTGTTCGGTGCGGTCTTGGTTGCCGGGCTCGAGTGGTTGGTGTTCCAGCCGCAACGTGACTTCGAAGACGTGCTTGCGGGCGTGCTCCAGCTCACGGACAGTCTGTAGCAAGGAGGAGCCGGTCGCAGCGAGGGCATGGGTCCGGGACGCGGAGGCCGACGTGAAGAGGCCCGGAATCATTGATATTCCGGGCCTCTTGCGGCTCCTGCGACTGGACTCGAACCAGTGACCGTCCGATTAACAGTCGGATGCTCTGCCAACTGAGCTACGCAGGATCGTGCGGAAAAGACTCTACCAGGAATCGTCCATCGCTCCGAACTCGGGCGTCAGCATTGCCGTTCGAGATGCGGAGCCTCGCCCGCAGTGACATGGTGGAAAGGCAAACAAGAGAGGGGAGGCCATCATGGGCTTCATCAGCTTCATCGTCCTTGGTCTGATCTGTGGGGCGATAGCTAAGGCGATACTCAGTGATCGCGCGGTGGGCGGCTGGCTGAGCAGTCTGATCATCGGCGTCATCGGTGCCGCACTGGGTGGATGGATCGGAAGCGTGGTCTTCGACTCCGGTCTGAACGGGATCTTCAACATCGGGACCTGGGTCTTGGCCATCGTGGGCTCGGTGATTGTGCTCTTCGTCTACAGCGCGTTGACGGGCAAGCGCCGAGCCTAGAAAAGACCGCGGGCCCAGCATCTGCTGGGCCCGTCGCATGAATCATCGCAAGTGGTGACAGTCGAGAGAGGAAAGACCATGGGACTGGGAGACAAGATCAGCAACGCCGCGGAGGACGCCAAGGGACAGGCGAAGGAGGCCGTCGGCAAGGCGAGCGGCGATGACTCCACTGAGGCTGAGGGCAAGGTCGATCAGCTGAAGGCCAAGGCGAAGGATGCCGTGGAGGACGTCAAGGACAAGGCGGCGGAAATCTTCAACCGCAAGACCGACTGACAGCTTCACCATCTGTGGACGAGGGCCGTCTGCGACCCCCCGGCGGGGGCGCAGACGGCCCTCGCGCGTGTGATGCCGAGTACGGCCAATCCGCCGATCGCGCGGACGACTTTCCGCGTGTCCTGATGGCCTCTTTTGTTGAGGCCGACGCAGGGTCCACTCCATCGAATCGTTGTCCTACTGAGCGTAGGGCGCTCGGCAACCTCGTCGGCGAGATCTCGGTGGATACTTGGAGCATGCGTGACGATGGCGAGGCGCAGAAGCGGATCAGTGCCCAGGTGATCGAGGTCCTCAATGACCTCGACGCCTATGGGCTAGAGCCCGGCCTGTCAGGCGGTGCCCCGGCGGACGAATATGAACTTGAGGCTGTGCCGATTGCAGGACACCTGCTGACCTGTGGTGGGGCCAGTGCCGCTGAGGTGGATGCGATCTGGCTGCATTGGTTCGATGAGACCTTGACGGGTGTTGTCGGGTCGGAGGCGATGGGTGTGCTTGTGGCGAGGTTGAACGGCTTGACGGCGACGAATGGCGATCAGGTCTGGATATGAGCCTGACGTTGACAGGCGCTGAGATGTCGTCCAGGGCGGCTGCGCTGTCCGCGCGGGCTGCAGAGCCGCCCTGGACCTCGAGTCCATGTCGACCGCACGCACTTTTCCCAGAGCCTCCTGCACGGTCTTGGTCGGTGGCGTCCTCGGTTACGTGGGTATATTGGGCGGATGAATGCGGAGCAGCCTGGTGAGGGGATGCACCGCAGAAGCATTGAAACGAAGCCATGGCCGTGATGGCGCCGTGTGCTCGTCGCGTTGGGCCGGGCGGTGCGGTGGCTATTCGAGGCGATCTAGCTGTACCTGGCCAGGAGGTTAGTAGTGGCGAGCCTGGTTGAACGAATGAAAACCTCCGAGTGGAATGTGGCTTGTCTAAGACCCGCTCCACCCAGAGGTTCGCATGTCCCACGGTAGTGCGCGGCTGACCATTCATGGCCGCCGATTGATCGTTCAACGTCATCAGGCCGGTTGGCGCCAGTCGCATATTGCGGCCGCGATGGGCATCTCACGCCAGTGCGTGAAGACTTGGACCGATCGGTTTGCCGCCGAAGGTGACGCTGGACTGGTCATCCGGTCCTCCCGACGGCACACCATACCCACGAAGACCAGGGCTGAGGTGGAGCAGCAGGTCCTCGCAGCCCATGCTGAGCACCGCGAGGGTCCCGACGCGC
>JAATES010000273.1 GCA_015655615.1 Actinomycetales bacterium | reverse complement strand
GTCGCTGTGGGCCCTGCTGCTGGGTGGTGCCGGCGAGATCGGCACCCACATGGGAGCCACGCTGTTCCCGCGCCGGGACATGCACTCGATGCCCGAGCTCTACTTCGAGGTCGCGACGGCGGTCACCGTCTTTCTGCTGGCAGGTCGGTATGCCGAGTCGCGATCGCGCCGCCAGGCCGGGGCTGCGCTGCGCGCCCTGCTGAACCTGGGAGCCAAGGTGGCCACGGTCGTCCGCGGCGACGGTGCCGACCGCACCGAGGAACAGGTTCCGCTGAGCTCCCTGCAACGCGATGACCTGTTCCGGGTCCACCCGGGCGAGAAGATCGCCACCGACGGGGTCGTGGTCGAGGGCGCCTCCGCCGTCGACACATCGCTGCTGACCGGGGAACCCGTCCCGGTCGAGGTCACAACCGGCTCGTCCGTCACCGGAGCCACCGTCAACACCTCTGGTCACCTGCTGGTGCGGGCGACCCGGGTCGGCTCCGAGACCACGCTCGCGCAGATCGGCCGGCTCGTGTCACAGGCGCAGACGGGCAAGGCACCCGTGCAGCGCCTCGCCGATCGCATCTCTGCCGTGTTCGTTCCGGTGGTGCTGGGACTGGCCGCGGCGACCCTGGTGGCCTGGCTGCTCACCGGCTCCAGCCTGCAGATGGCCTTTACTGCGGCGGTCGCCGTCCTCATCATCGCCTGCCCCTGCGCACTGGGGCTGGCCACTCCCACGGCGCTCCTCGTCGGCACCGGGAGAGGGGCCCAACTGGGCGTGCTGATCAAGGGCCCGGAGGTCCTCGAGCTGACGCGCCGGGCGACCACGATCGTTCTCGACAAGACCGGAACGATCACGCAGGCTCGCATGGCCGTCGCGGCGGTCTCCCCCGCTGACGGAGTCAGCGCCGGTGAGCTGCTGGCGTATGCGGGCGCCGTCGAGTCGCTGAGTGAACACCCCATCGCCACCGCTCTCGCCCGAGCCGCCTCCTCCGGCACCGCCTCGTCCGCCGCCGCCTCGTCCGCCGCCGTGCCCCAGCCGGGCGCATTCGCGACCGGGCTCGACGGGGTGGTCATCGGATCGTTGCAGGCCTTCGACTTCACCTCCACTCCTGGCGGTGGCGTCGAGGCCGTGGTGCGGGCGGCCCACGAGGGCACCGGGCTGTCGCGCCGGGTGCTGGTGGGACGACCCGGCTGGCTGGCTGATCGTGGCGTGGCGATCTCACCTCAGGATCTCTCGGCCTTCACCGCAGCCGAGGACGACGGCGGCACCGCGGTAGGAGTCGGCTGGGACGGGGGCTGGCGAGGATTCGTCGTCCTGCGCGACCCGGTCAAGCCGACCTCTCGCAGCGCCATCGCTGAATTGTCGGCACTGGGACTGCGTCCTGTGCTGCTCAGCGGCGACAACGCCGGCGCTTCCCGCGCGACCGCCCGAGAGGTCGGCATCCCGGCCGAGGACGTCATCGCACCGGTCCTGCCTGCCGACAAGGTCGCCGCCGTCCGACGACTGCAGCAGACCGGCGCGGTCGTGGCGATGGTCGGCGATGGTGTCAACGACGCTGCGGCGCTGGCGACGGCAGACCTGGGAATGGCGATGGGCACCGGGACCGACGTGGCCATCGAGGCCAGTGACATCACCCTGGTCCAAGGGGACCTCAGAGCCGCAGCGACCGCGATCCGCCTGTCCCGGGCGACACTGCGGGTCATCCGGCAGAACCTGTTCTGGGCCTTCGCCTACAACGTGGCGGCCATCCCGCTGGCCGCCCTCGGTCTGCTGAACCCGATGATCGCCGGTGCTGCCATGGCCGCGAGCTCGCTGCTGGTGGTCGGCAACTCCCTGCGACTGCGGCGCGCCGCGTGAGTCAGCAGTGCCGCCGGCTCAGGCCTCGGTGAGGATTCCCCGGATCGTCTGCGCGTTGACGGTGAACCCGAAGGAGCCGGTGGGATTCACGACTACCCCCCAGTCCTCCGGGACCTTACGCAGGATTGTCCCGAAGACGGGATTGATGAACGTCTTGTCCGGAAGCACCGCACGGGCTTGTTCCTCCGAGGTGAACACCCGCACATAAGGCTGGTCCTCGATGCGCACGGTACGGATTTCCGAATCGGCTCCGGCCTCACCGGACACGGGGACCCAGGCAGGGGACTGCACCAGTGCTTTGAGAAAGCTGCCGATGTCCGATCGGTCCTCGGACGCATCCCGCAGCAGTTCTTCCAAGTCATTGCACGGAAAAGTCATGATTGAAAACTCCTCGGTTAGCCCGGAGCCATCGGGTCCCTCATAGAATAGCGGTCTCCCGGCGGGTCGTGGACTTTCTCTCGCATGCGTGGCGGGCAATGTCGCTTATGCCGCGGTGGCAAGGCGAGTCGGATTCACCTCTCTGGGCGAGGGCCACGGTCCCGCGGTCATGCGGGCCGGCTCCAGCCGGATCGTCTATAACGAGTCCATGGACACTTCGCCTGCCCGGACGCCGCCTCGGACGCAACGTCGCCTGCGAACGCCGTGGCTCGATCAGACGCCGCACGCGCGCCACCTGCCCCAGAGCAGACGCAGCATCGCGGGCGAGATCTGGATCGTACTGGGACTGAGCCTGGGACAGTCAGCCGTCTACGCCCTCGTGTCGATCATCGCGCGGCTGACGGCGGAGACCGCACTGCGCGACCAGGCCGCGACCCTCAACACGAGCCAGTCCCCCCGGCCCTGGCTCGACCTGACCTATCAAGTGCTGTCGGTGGCCTTCGCCCTGGTCCCCGTGGCACTGGCGCTCTACCTGCTGGCGCGCAGCGGGCGGAATCCGTGGCGGACCATCGGGCTCGATGCCCGCCGGCCGGCACGTGACCTGGCCACCGGCGTGGGCCTCGCCGCACTGATCGGCATTCCCTGGCTCGGGCTGTACCTCGCGGGCCGCGCCCTCGGGGTCACCGTCGACGTCCAGGCATCGACGCTGAACCTCCTGTGGTGGACCATTCCCGTCCTGGTGCTCAAGGCCCTGATGAACGCCCTCCTCGAAGAAGTGATCGTGGTCGGGTACCTCTCCGAACGGCTCAGCGACCTGGGCTGGCCGGCCGGCCGGCTCATCCTGGGCACCGCACTGCTGCGCGGCTCGTATCACCTCTACCAGGGCATCGGGCCCTTCGTGGGCAACGTCCTCATGGGTCTGGTGTTCACCGGCTTCTACCTGTCCCGGTGGGGGCGACGGCGCGTCCTGCCGCTCGTGGTGGCCCACACCCTGCTCGACATCGTCTCGTTCGTCGGCTATCAGTTCGCCCCGCATGCCTGGCTGCAAGCCCTCGGCCTGGTATGAGGGGGCGAAACTGTGCCCTTCACCTAGAATCCCCTTATGACCGACGGCGCCAGCAGCATCGACCTGCCTGGCCCTCGCATAGTCGACGTGGTGAACCAGCGACTACGTCATCCGCGTGATCTGGTCGGAATGGTGCTGTGCCTGGTCGGCATCGTCCTCGTGCTCGCACTGGCGGTCTACGCCCATGGCACGACCACGGGAATCGCCAGCGACGTC
>JAATES010000184.1 GCA_015655615.1 Actinomycetales bacterium | reverse complement strand
GCGCACCTGCCGGGCTTGCCGTCAAGCTCACTGGCGACGGCGCCTTCGACTCAACCGGGCACGCCACCGATACCGTGGCGATCACGGTGGGTTCCTCCGTCAAGGACGGCGACTACCTGATTCCGGTCACCGTGGTCACCTCAGACGGCGAGACGCAAGCCAGCACGCTCACCGTTCGAGTGGCAGCCTCCGGCGGTTTCCTAGCCGCTACGTCGATCCAGGCCATCTCCAAGCAGGCAGCGAACCACGTGGCGTTCGACGGCTATAACGGCTTCGTCCGCAATCTCGTGGACACGGCCGGAATTGCACAGGGCAGCAGTGCTGACCTCGGAGCGGTTTCAGGCAACTCAGCCCTGAACGGACTCAAGGTGACGCTGGCAAAGACGTCCGAGGGCCTCGCGGACACGGTCGTGCCGAATGGACAGACGATCGCCCTGACCGGCAATCCGACGAAGATCTCGTTCGTAGGGGCCTCCAAGAGCGGCAACACCGCCGGATCCGCGACAGTCACGCTCGACGATGGCACCACCGCCACCGCAGACCTGAGCCTCGGCGACTGGGTGCTGCCCTCCAGCAGCGGTGACAAGAACACCGGGACGCTTACCCCGTACTCGACCAACGTGAAGGTGCTCTGGACGGCGGTCCGCTTCGGGCAGAGCGCAGACCCGGGTGCCTACGTCTTCTCGACCGCTCCCTACACCGCGCCGAGTGGCCGCACGATCACCTCGGTGACCCTGACCGGCTCGGCCTCCGACAACCGCCGCGTGTTCGCGATTGCCCAGAACACGGCCTCGACCACCTTGCCCGCTGCCCCGACTCAGGCGCTCGGGGCAGCCACCGTGGCCGCAGGGAGCACCGTCAGCGTCACGGTGACCGGTTTCCAGCCTGCAGAGAGCGTTCGCGTGGTGCTGGGCCAGCAGTTGCTCACCACCGTGACGGCCGATGGTTCCGGTGCGGTGCACGCGACGATCACCGTTCCCAAGACGACGAAGGCCGGCAATTACCAGGTTCAGCTCCAGGGAGCCTCGTCTGGATCGGCTGCCGCCAGCACCCTGGCCGTCACCGCGGCTACGTGGGACGTCACCCTGAGTGCACCGGCCTCGGTCACCACGGGAACTCAGGTGCAGTTCACCGGGACCGGGTTCGCGCCGTCCGAGGAGGTCGCAGTCACACTGGGTTCCAGTTCTCAGACCGTGTACGCCAGCACGGCGGGGAACCTCACCGGTTCGATCGCTGCGCCAGCGTCTGCTGGCACCTATTCCTTGGCGGTTGCCGGGAAGACGTCAGGTGCGACAGCCTCACGGTCCCTCTCAGTCACCGTGATCCCACCGTCACAGAACGCGGTCTCGCTGTCGGCCACCCCGAGCCTCACGGTCTTCGGGAAGGCCGTCGCCCTCACGGGTCAGGTTGCCGCCGGAACGACAGGACAGGTCGAGTTCTTCGACGGTTCGAAGTCCTTGGGCAAGGCCACGATCTCCGGAACCCGGGCGACGCTGACTACCTCGACCCTGGCCGTGGGCGCGCACGCGATCACGGCCAAGCGCATCGGTTCGTCGTCGGTCTCGACGGTGGTGTACGTCTCGGTTGTCAAGGCAGGACCCAGCACAGTCAAGGTCACCGCGAAGAAGTACACCCGCAAGAAGACTGCGAAGGTCACCGCGACAGTCGGCAAGCTGACGAACGGCCAGTACCCGGTCGGAAAGGTCACGGTGTACGTCGGCAAGAAGAAGGCCAAGACGGTCGCCCTGGCCAAGGCAGCCAAGGGCACAGTCACCGTGAAGCTCACCAAGAAGTACACGAAGAAGAAGTCCCTGAAGATCAAGGCCGTGTTCACTCCCAGCGACTCGTCGAATGTACTGGGAAAGACCTCGGCGACCAAGACCGTCAAGGCCAAGAAGTAGCCTCGAACTCGCTCAACGGGAGCTGATCCCGACGAGCGCTCCCCCCGGTCTGTCTCAGAAGGGCCGGTGACGTCCGACCGACGTCACCGGCCCTTCTGGCCATCTTCCCGACCACCACGTCGCGAACTCGCCGCTGAAAAGGCCTTGCGCACGGGGCTGCGGGTGGACCATGGTGTGAATGCACTGCCCCAGCGCAGGGAGACACCGTGAATCAGCAGACAACGGCTCAACAGCTCGTGAACTCGGTCACGTTGCTGCTCAATGCCTCCCTGGAGGTGCTGAGCTATGTCGATACGCCCCGCGCATTGACCTTGCTCGTCAACGAACAGGTCACGGTCATCCGCGCAGATCCAGACAGGTTCGTCCGATCGACGCATCTCACACTGCCGTGGCCCAGCATCGTGGCGCTGAAGAGATACGTGCTCATCCCCCGGGACCTGCGATCAGACCCCGAACTCGCTAGCCGTGGCGAGGTGCTGCAACGAGACAAGCGGACGTGCGCGTATTGCGGGGCGCGCGGCACCACCATCGATCATGTCCTGCCCCAGTCCCGGGGCGGGCGGAACACCTGGACGAACCTGGTGGCGGCGTGCACCAGTTGTAACAACCGCAAGGCGGATCGCACCCCGGATGAGGCTCGGATGCCGCTGCTGTTCCAGCCGCGTCGTCCTAGTGAGCCCTCCAGGACGCAACAGATGGTATGGGATCTCCTCGCGGCTCCCTGACGCGTCCGGCCGTGCCGCGCAGGATCAGCTCAGGTCAACTGCCAGCGCCTCTCGGCCGCCGGCACCAGCCGGAGTCCCCGTAGGATCGGCCCGTGAACTCCATGACGGTACTCGGCCTCGATGCTGAGGAGACCCCGCTCTGGATCGTGGTGGCGATACTCTTCCTGGTCGTCCTCGTCCGCTCGCATGCCACCTATTGGGTGGCTCGAGGCGCCTCGCAGGGAACCGCGCGCGCCATGGCCCGCCGGAGCCCTCACCATGACGTGTCGCGGCGCCCACGGCTGATCCGGCGCATCGAGCGGTGTACGCGCTCACCTGCCACCGACCGTGCGCTTCGACTGGTGTCCAGATGGGGCCCGCTCGCGGTC
>JAATES010000304.1 GCA_015655615.1 Actinomycetales bacterium | reverse complement strand
GCTGGAGGCCACCGAACTGGCCGCACGGCGGGACCGGGATGCGCTCCTGGAGCGCACCTCCCGCACCGTCTGGGCATCGGGCTGCCAGAGCTGGTACCTCAACCGGGACGGCTCACCGGGTCTGCTCTGGCCGGGCACCTTGGACGAGTTCCGCGCCACATACGGCCACTTCTCGCATGACGACTACCAACTCGTCCCGACGCCACTGGAGACACGATGAAGCACCATCCCGCACCCGTCAGTCGGGTCACAGTGCTGTCCGGGGGCGTAGGCGGCGCCCGATTCACACGCGGACTGCTCGCCTACCTGGAATCCGCCGGGCACCGCACGGACGTCACGGTGATCGTCAACACCGGCGATGACATGTGGCTCCATGGGGTCCGGGTCTGTCCCGACCTCGACACCATGATGTACACCCTGGGCGAGGGCGTCGAGGAGTCGCAGGGCTGGGGACGAGCAGGCGAGACCGCGACAGTCGCCACCGAGTTGCGGCGCTATCAGCTCGGCTGGGACTGGTTCACCCTGGGCGACCGTGATCTGGCGACCCATCTGGCACGGACGGAGCTGCTCCGTGCAGGATGGCCGCTGAGCCGTGTCACGGCACGGCTGTGCGAGCGATGTGACATCGCACCGACGATTCTTCCCATGACCGACCATGAGGTCGAGACCATGGTGGTGATGGCCGGCGACGGACCTGCCGACCTGCGCACCGTGCACTTCGAGGAGTGGTGGGTGCGCCTGCGCGCCGCAGTTCCGGCGGAACGGTTCGTGCAGACCGGGGTGGCGCACTCCGTCGCAGCACCCGGAGTCCTCGAGTCGATCCAGTCGGCCGACGTCGTCCTGCTGCCGCCATCGAATCCCGTGGTCTCCATCGGCACGATCCTGGGGATTCCCGGAATTGCCTCGGCTCTTGCAGCGACCGCCGCCCCCGTCGTTGGGATCTCCCCGATCATCGGAGGCTCCGCGGTCCGGGGCATGGCAGACGCCTGCCTGCAGGCCATCGGGGTCGAGACCTCGGCCGAGGCCGTCGCACACCACTATCGCGCCGCATTTGGCATTCTCGACGGCTGGCTGGTGGACTCCATCGACCACGAGGCTGCGGGGCGTGTGACGGCACGTGGCCTGCTCACGAAGGCGGTCCCGCTGTGGATGAGCGATCTGACCACGACCCAGGCCATGGCCCAGGAGTCCTTGCTGCTGGCAGAGGAGCTCCGTCACTGACCGGCCGGCATCTCGCCCCACCGGGTTGCTACCGTGGTCCCGGTGCACACCCTCGCATTACGACCCCTGTCCTCCCACGAGCTCCCGGCCTGGCGCCGCGTCCAGAGCACTGCCTACATCGCCGAGCGGATGGGCACGGGCGAATCCGCGGAACAGGCGCATGCCGCCGCAGCGGCTTCGGACCGCCAGTTCTTTCCCGGTGGGGTCCCGCTGGCGGGTCATCTGGTCCTGATCGTGGTCGTGACCGAGGCGAACGGTACCGAGATCACCGCCGGGACCGTGTGGCTCGGGCCTCGAGACGCTGCCACTCCCCACCAATGGTGGGTGTGGAGCATCGATATCGACGAGAGCCGGCGTGGACAGGGCATCGGCCGGCGCACCATGGAGCTCGCCGAGGAGGTCGCCCGCGACCACGGGGCGGCCACGCTGGGCCTCAACGTCTTCGGCCAGAACCATGTGGCTCGTGCGCTCTACGATTCGCTCGGCTACCAGCCCACTGCCATCACCATGCGCAAGACCCTCTGACAGCCTGGATCTTCTGCGAGCTGCCTCGCGTCAGAGGTATTGTCCGGTGTTGGGCACGGTGTCGATCGTCCGGCTCGTGGGGTGGGTCCCCGTCTTGCGCTCCTGCACGATGGTGCGCAGGAACACGATCCGCTCGCCCTTCTTGCCGGAGATCCGCGCCCAGTCGTCCGGGTTCGTGGTGTTGGGCAGGTCTTCGTTCTCATGGAATTCGTCGAGGCAGCCCTGCAGCACGTGCTCGACGCGCAACCCGCGCACGCCGGTGGACAGATAGTCCTTGATGGCGAACTTCTTGGCCCGGTCGACGATGTTCTGGATCATGGCCCCGGAGTTGAAGTCCTTGAAATAGAGGACCTCCTTGTCACCGGAGGCATACGTGACCTCCAGGAACTCGTTCTCCGGAGTCTCGGCATAGATCCGCTCCACCACGCGATGCCGCATCGACTCGACGGTGCGGGCCGCATCACCGTCGTGTATGGCCAGGTCATCGGGGTGCAAGGGCAGGTCGGTCGTCAGGTACTTCGCGAAGATGTCGAGGGCGGCCTCCGCATCCGGGCGTTCGATCTTGATCTTGACGTCGAGGCGACCGGGACGGAGGATCGCGGGGTCGATCATGTCCTCCCGGTTCGACGCCCCGATGACGATGACGTTGTCGAGTCGTTCGACGCCGTCGATCTCGGCCAGCAGCTGAGGCACGATCGTGGTCTCGACATCGGAGGAGAGTCCGGTCCCCCGAGTCCGGAACAAGGACTCCATCTCGTCGAAGAACACCACCACGGGCGTCCCCTGGGACGCCTTCTCGCGTGCCCGTGCAAAGATCAGCCGGATGTGACGCTCGGTCTCGCCCACGTACTTGTTGAGCAGTTCGGGGCCCTTGACATTGAGGAAGTAGCTGCGCGCCTCATGAGTACCGTCCTGAGCGCCCCGCATGCCCGCAAGGGAATGCGCCACCGCCTTCGCGATGAGGGTCTTTCCGCATCCCGGCGGCCCGTAGAGCAATATCCCCTTGGGCGGCCGCAGGCCATGCTCGCGATAGAGCTCCGGGTGGTTGAACGGCAGCTCGACGGCGTCGCGGATCATCTCGATCTGCGGCCCCAGGCCGCCGATGTCGGAATACTCGATCTCCGGAACCTCCTCGAGGACCAGCTCTTCGACGCCAGCCTTAGGAATGCGTTCGAAGACGAATCCACTGCGCAGATCGGCCGTCACCGCATCGCCTATCCGCACCGGTTCGTCATACAGGGCGCCCGCGAGACGCACGACGTGCTCGTCGTCCGTCGGCCCTACGACGACAACCCGACCATCGGGGAGCAGATCCCTGATGGTGACGAGCTCACCGGTGGGCTCATAGCCTCCCGCGGAGATCACCGTCATCGCTTCGTTGAGCCCGACTTCCTGACCGGGCTTCAGCTGGACAGGATCGACCCCTGGACCCACGCCGAGATGCATCTTCCGCCCCGAGCTCATCACCACGACGGTGCCATCCGGCAGCGACTCCAGGAACACCGCATAGCCGCCTGGCGGCTTGGCCAGCGCATCGAGCTGGTCGTTCAGTTCGACGATCTTGGCGCGCGCCACCTGGAGCGCTTCGACCAGCCGTTCGTTCCGGGACAACAGCACCGTGACCTCGTTCATCCGATGCTCCGGTCCGGGATATCGCGGCAGCGAAGCCCCTGGGACCGCATGGTCAGAGGCCCGTTGAGAGCCGCTGTCGACTGGATCAGTCATCCGTCCTCCGCCCGTGGGTCACACGTCATCGGCCTCTGCCGAGGGGCATCGGCACATCGACGCCCTTCTTCAGACTACCGTCGGTCGGTGACGGCGCACGGGAGTGTCCACGCCTCATTCAGCGGCCGGTGCTCCGCCCGTCGGCCGCGGTCGCCCGGCCGCACGGCGCGCGCGTCGCAGGCTCTTGTCGGAGACCTCTCGCTCGCCGAAGTCCTCCTCAGTCCACGTCTCCACCACCGTATCGGGCGGATACGCACCCTTCGCGGGGCGCCGTCGTCGTTCGGGAATGTGCTCGCCGTCGGCCATCCGGCGGGAACTGATCAAGAAGCCGGTGTGGGCCATCATGCGGTGCTCGGGCCGCACGGCGAGTCCTTCCAGGTGCCAGCCGCGCACGATCGTCTCCCAGGCAGCGGGCTCGCTGTACCGTCCGTCGGCTCGCAGATCCTCGGCGAGCCGCGACAGCTGGGTCGTGGTGGCGACGTACGCGATAAGCACGCCACCCGGCGCCAGCGCCGTCGCCACGGACTCGAGGTTCTCCCAGGGTGCCAGCATGTCCAGGACCACACGGTCGACCGTGCCCGGCTCAGCCGCCGTGGGGAGGACATCGCTGAGGTCTCCCAGTGACAAGGTCCACGCCGGGTGCGGACCTCCGAAGAAGGTCTCCACATTGCCCTGAGCGATCGCGGCAAAATCCTCACGTCGCTCGATCGAGAGGAGGCTGCCCTTATCGCCCACCGCACGCAGCAGCGCCAGGCTGAGGCCACCCGAGCCCACTCCTGCCTCCACCACCCGAGCCCCGGGGAAGATGTCTGCCATGGCGACGATCTGCCCGGCATCCTTGGGATAGACCACCGCCGCGCCCCGGGGCATGGACAGCACGTAGTCACTCAGGAGCGGACGAAAGGCGGTGTACTCGACGCCCTGCGTACTGCGCACGGCCAGGCCCTCAGGCTGGCCGAGCAGATCGTCGTGCCGGACGAAGCCCCGGTGCGTGTGGAACTCGCCCCCCTGGGCCAGCGTGATGGTGTGCAGGCGTCCTCTCGTGTCGGTCAGTTGGACTTTGTCTCCCGCGCGGAACAGACCTCGTCGGAGATCGGCTCCCGTAGGCGCAGCGTGCTGATGATCGGTCACGTCGGCCGAGTCTAGACCTGACCGGCCCGGGACGATGCCTCGAACCGGGCCACATCGGACGCGAGCACGCCGCCGAGAATTCCCTGGCTGGTCCGTATGAGCACCAGCTGATGACTCAGGCAGGCATCGAATACGGCCGCCGTGACGTCGCTGACTCGAGCACTGGAATCCCCTTCCACGACCGCCACGCTGACCGGCACCATGACCGCACTGGCGGTGGCCTGGACGACATCGGCCTCCGATACGGACGCCAATGCCACCGGGTCGACGACGCAGGACGCTGCGTTGATGAATCCGATCGTGTCCCGGGCCGGGTCCCTCAGGTGGGGGTCCGCCGCCCCGCTCGGCCGGCCCAGGAGGCGACGCACCCTGTCGAGGGAGTCATCGGCCTGGAGGAACACCACCGGTCGGAGCAGTGCCTCCACCGGCAAGG
>JAATES010000281.1 GCA_015655615.1 Actinomycetales bacterium | reverse complement strand
GCGTCGACCTGTTCATGGTCGACTCCACGAATGCGGAGGTCCCCGGGTTCGTCACCCAAGAGCGCGAGATCGGCCCCGTGCTGGACACGGTGTTCGCAGGGTGTGAGAAGCGCATCGTCGTGGCCTCGTTCTCCTCGCACGTGCACCGGGTCCAGCAGGTGCTCGATGCCGCGTATGCGCACGGCCGCAGGGTGGCCTTCGTCGGCCGGTCGATGGTCCGCAACATGGGCATCGCCGCCGACCTCGGATACCTCACCGTGCCCCCGGATGTGCTCATCGACGCCAAGAAGGTCGACTCCCTGCCGGACGATCAGATCGTGCTGATGTGCACCGGGTCGCAGGGCGAGCCGATGGCTGCGCTGAGCCGGATCGCCAACCGTGATCACAAGATCTCTGTCGGACACGGGGACACCGTCATCCTGGCGTCGTCGTTGATCCCGGGCAACGAGAACGCCGTCTTCCGCGTCATCAACGGCCTGATGCGCCTGGGAGCCCGCGTGGTGCACTCAGGCAACGCGAAGGTCCACGTGTCCGGTCACGCGAGTGCGGGCGAGCTGCTGTACTGCTACAACATCCTGCGCCCCAAGAACGTCATGCCGGTCCACGGCGAGGTCCGGCATCTCATCGCCAACGGGGCACTCGCGGTCAAGACCGGGGTGCCGCCCGAGCGCGTGATCCTCGCAGAGGACGGCGTGGTCGTGGACCTGCTTGACGGCAAGGCGAGCGTGGTCGGAGCCGTTCCCTGCGGTTACGTGTATGTCGACGGGTCGAGCGTGGGGGAGCTGACCGACGCCGAGCTCAAGGACCGCCGCATCCTGGGCGAGGAGGGATTCATCTCGATCTTCGCGGTGGTCGATTCCGGAAGCGGCAAGGTCATCGCGGGACCGCATATCCAGGCGAGAGGCTTCGCTGAGGACGATGCCGTCTTCGATGGCATCCTGCCGCAGCTGATCGCCGCACTCGAGGAGGCATCCGCCGCGGGGAACGCCGACTCACACCAGCTTCAGCAGGTCATGCGCCGAGTGGTCGGCCGCTGGGTGTCCGGCCGACTGCGTCGCAGACCCATGATCATCCCGGTGGTCGTGGAGGCCTGACCGGGCGTCAGACCGGTATCGCGGAAGGCGCCCGCGCGCCTGCGGGACGTCTGAGAACACCGGCGATAGATTGGCAGTCATGTCCACACGTGTGCCCAGCGACCCCTCACGGCGCCAGCAGGCCACGAAGCGGGTGCCCCCGCAAGCCGCGACGACCCTGCACGCGACAGGCACCCAGGCGGCGGCGCGACCCAAGAAGGGAGCCGCCGCCTCGGACCCGCACCCGGCCCCCTGGCCGTGGCGCGCCCTCCGCGGGTTGTTCATGGGCATAGCGCACCTCGTCGGCGGCGTCGTCCGCCGGCTGGGGACTGATGCGCGCGAGCTGGACCCGGCGCATCGGCGCGACGGCTGGGCGCTGCTGCTGCTGGCGGTGGCCCTGCTGACGGCCGCTGCCGGCTGGCTGGGTGCAGGGGGGCCGGTCTCGGCCGGGTTCTACTTCGCGTTCGCGGTAGGTATCGGCCTGATCGCCAAGGCGCTGCCCTTGTTACTGGGGTGGTTCGCCGTGCGGCTCATGCGGCACCCGGACCGGGGTGAGGCGAACGGGCGCATCACCATCGGGCTGGGCACCATTACGATCGCCGTCTGCGCGCTGGTGCACATAGCCCGGGGCGGACCGGGATTCAGGGACAACCCGGGCGACGGCCTGGACGCCATCGCCCGTGCCGGGGGCGTGATCGGCTGGGCGGTCTCGACCCCGCTGGTGCTCGGCCTGACGACCTGGTTCGCGGTGCCGATCCTGCTGATCGTGGTGTTCTTCGGCCTGCTGGTGGTCACCGCGACCCCGGTCGCCAAGATCGGTCCGCGGCTGCAGGGACTCTTCGGGCGCGACCCGCAACCGGGTGCCGTGGCCGACGAGCCCCTCGATGCCGACGGGCTTCCGCTCGCCGAAGGAGTCTCCCGCCACGACGGAACCGAGGAGCCGCATCGCCGTCGGACGAGGGCACAGCGCCGCGCCGACCGGGCAGCGGCCGACGCGGACAAGGCGGCCGCCCTGGCCGCAGGCTATGCGGGCGACGAGGCCTTCGCCCGAGCCGCAGAGCTGGAGAAGCCGTCCGGTGACTCCGGTCCGCTGGCCGGTCAGGATTCTCCGACCGAGGTGCTCACGGCGCTGGACCACTCCGAGGGCGGCCTCTCCGAGGAGAGCCACCCCACAGCGGCCACCGCCCTGATATCCGAGGCCACGCAGCCGGCGACTGGCATCGAGGCCCCGGCGGCGACCACTCGAGTGCCGCGCGGCGAACAGCAGATGCTGGGTGGCGACGTCGTCTACCTGCTTCCGCGAGAGGATCTGCTGGTGGCAGGCCCCCCGCACAAGCTGCGTTCGGCTGCCAACGACCGCGTGGTGGAGTCCCTGACGGGGGTCTTCGAGCAGTTCGAGATCGATGCCCGGGTGACCGGATTCACGCGCGGTCCGACGGTCACCCGCTATGAGGTCGAGGTCGGCAACGCCGTGAAGGTGGAACGGGTCACCGCGTTGAGCAAGAACATCGCCTATGCGGTGGCCTCGGCGGATGTCCGCATCCTCTCGCCGATCCCCGGCAAGTCGGCGATCGGCATCGAGATCCCGAACACCGACCGTGAGACGGTCGCGCTGGGTGACGTGCTGCGGTCCGCCCCGGCCCGCCGGACGGACCACCCGATGGTGATCGGCGTCGGCAAGGACGTCGAGGGCGGCTACGTGGTCGCGAACCTCGCCAAGATGCCGCACATCCTGGTCGCCGGTGCCACCGGTGCCGGAAAATCGAGCTTTGTGAACTCGATGATCACCTCGATCCTCATGCGTTCCACGCCCGACGAGGTACGCATGATCCTGGTCGACCCCAAGCGGGTGGAACTGACCATCTATGACGGCATCCCGCACCTGATCACCCCGATCATCACCAACCCCAAGAAGGCCGCGGAAGCCCTCTAATGGGTGGTCCGCGAGATGGATGCCCGCTATGACGACCTGGCCGCCTTCGGGTTCAAGCATCTGGACGACTTCAATGCTGCGGTGAGGTCGGGCAAGGTCAAGCCGCTGCCCGGGTCCGAGCGGAAGATCGCGCCCTACCCCTACCTGCTCGTGGTCGTCGACGAGCTGGCCGACCTGATGATGGTGGCACCGCGGGACGTCGAATCCTCGATCCAGCGCATCACGCAGCTGGCCCGGGCCGCCGGCATCCACCTGGTGCTGGCGACCCAGCGGCCCAGCGTGGACGTGGTCACCGGGCTCATCAAGGCCAATGTGCCCTCTCGGCTGGCGTTCGCGACGTCGTCGCTCGCCGACTCCCGGGTGGTGCTCGACCAATCGGGGGCCGAGAAGCTCATCGGCCAGGGCGACGCGCTTTTCCTGCCCATGGGGGCCTCCAAGCCCATGCGGGTGCAGGGCGCCTGGGTGTCCGAGAGCGAGGTGCATGCCGTGGTCGACCACGTCAAGACCCAGCTCAAGCCGGTCTACCGGGATGACGTCGCGGTGGTGGCGGTCAAGAAGGCGGTCGACGAGGACATCGGCGACGACCTCGACCTGCTACTCCAAGCGGCGGAGCTGGTCATCACGACGCAGTTCGGGTCCACCTCCATGCTGCAACGCAAGCTGCGCGTGGGCTTCGCGAAGGCAGGCCGGCTGATGGACCTGCTGGAGTCGCGCGAGATCGTCGGTCCGTCTGAAGGGTCCAAGGCGCGCGACGTCATGGTCCAACCGGATGACCTACCAGGAACGTTGGCCATGCTGCGGGGCGATACGGGCACCGACGGCTCTGCGGCCGGGGGCGACGACGGCACCGACACCGGCAGCGAGGACGCGTGGAGTCTGACGGATCGCGAGTGACTGTGTCGGATGGCGGTCACCTCCGGGACGGTTCGATCGCCGTCGAACCGCTCAGCCGGCGTCGCGGGACAGGACAGTGGGCGGTTCACCTGTCGGCACGGACGGCTGGTCCGTCTCGGTCGCGCTCGTGCCCACGACTGCGAGGACTCGACGGTATCTGGCCTTGACGTCGGCAGCGCTGAGAGTGCCCACACCCGCCTTCGGGATGTCCGCGAATGCGTGGACGCGCTGTCTTCCCAGCCTGTCCACCGTGATGCCCTGCCACCGGACATCGCTGACGTGAGCGGGGGAACCCACCGGCTTCGTCACCGAGGCCAGCATCATCAGCCCGGAGTCGGTCTGCGCCACGCAGCAGGCCGAGTCCTGGCTGGAGATCATGTTGCCGAGTCCGTACGCGACCCACATGCCGGTGTCGCCTGGTCCTCCTGCCAGCTTGACGATCTCCTGCGGCACGTGAGCGTGATGGCCGATGACCAGGTCGACCTGCCCGGATGCTGCGAGTTGCTCGGTGACGGCGAGTTGTTGTGAGGTCGGTGTGGACTGATACTCCTGGCCGAAGTGCAGACTGACGATGACGAGGTCGGCGCCGGCGGCTCGGGCGGCCGTCGCCTGGGAGACGAGCACATCCGTGTCGATGAGGGAGACCGCCCAGGGCTGTCCGGCAGGCACCGGGAGACCGTTCGTCCCATAGGTCTGGGCGAGGTGAGCGACCCGGATCCGCTGGCCTCCGCGGGTGAGCTCGTAGAGCTGAGGCAGCCTGCTCCGGCTCTCGGTGGTGGCGGAGCCGACATGACCCAGGCCGCGGCTGTCGAAGGCGGAGATCGTTGCCTTGACGCCGTCGAGCCCTCGGTCGAGGGTGTGGTTGGACGCGGTGGAGCATCCATCCCATCCTTGTTCCTTCAGCCCGTCGAGGAGCTGCTCGGGCGCGCCGAAGCGAGGGTAACCCGACGGCTTGGTCCCAGGAGGCGCTATGGGCACCTCGAGGTGACACAGGGCCAGGTCGGCACCTTGCACCCAGGGGTCGAGGCCAGCCAGCACGCGGCCGTAGTCGTAGCCGGTGGCGGTCCGGGCGGCAGCGTTGACCGGACTGTGAATGAGGACATCGCCCGCGGCAAGCACCGTGAAGCCGGCCGGGGTCTGGCTGGGGGTGGACACGACCGGAGTGTCCGATGGGATGGTCGGGCCGGGCGTCGCGACAGCGGTGTGCTCGGCGCCGGACCGCGTGCTCGATCCTGCGGTGACGGTGGACGCCGCCGGGCCTGAGCGTCGGAGGGCCAGCGTCGCGGATGCCCCTGTGACACCCGCTACGAGGCCGACGACGGCCAGGGCTGCTAGCCAGAACCCCCGCCGACGCGGCCGGGTGCTCGAATCACGATGTCGGGTCACGTTGCGACACTACCTGGGCGGGGAAGAAGCGTCGATCCTGGCCGGCCGATGCGAACCCCTAGGCTGTAGGGGTGGACCGTCTTGTGAGAATCCTGCGACAGTGGAATGTGGCGAACGCGGTCACGTCGGTCCGGATTCTCCTGGTTCCGGTCCTCATGGTCATCCTGCTCGCCGACGGGGGAGACCTCGTAGGTCATCGTTGGTGGGCTTCGGCCGTCTTTCTCCTCACCGCGCTCACTGACCGGCTTGACGGCTATCTGGCCCGGTCGCGTCGCATGGAGACTGATCTCGGCCGGATCCTGGACCCCATCGCGGACAAGCTCCTGGTCGGTATGGCGCTGGTCGGTCTGGCATTGATCGGCGATCTGCCCTGGTGGATCGTCGTGGTGATTCTGGTTCGGGAAGTGGCCATCACGGTGCTGCGGTTCGTCCTGCTCCGGATCGAAGTGATCCCGGCGTCGCAGGGTGGCAAGATCAAGACGGCGCTACAGGTGGCTGCCATCACCGTGTTCCTGATGCCCCTGTGGGTGCTGCCGCAGTCCGTGACCGTCATGGCGTGGTTCGTGCTGGTCGCGGCGCTGGCCTTCACCGTGGTCACCGGTGTCCGCTACCTCACCGAGGCCGGGAGGCTCGTTCGTGCCCGACGATGACCTGGCAACCGGGGACCTCATGGCAGCGGACGTCGGACACGGCGATCAGCGGCATCCGGCCGCCGACCCGGCCTTGGCTGCCGCGCGCGCCCTCGTCGAGGGCTTGGTGCGGGTCGGATGGACGCTGGCCGTCGCAGAATCACTCACGGGCGGGCTGGTGGCGGCGCAGATTGTCGCCGTGCCAGGTGCGTCCGCCGTCTTCCGAGGGGGCGTGGTGAGCTATGCCTCCGAGGTCAAGCGTGACGTCTTGGGCGTCTCCGGGGACCTGCTCGCCCTCCGTGGTGCCGTTGACCCCGACGTGGCCGTGCAGATGGCACAGGGAGTGCGACGACTCCTGAAGGCGGATGTCGGCGTGGCTGTCACAGGGGTCGCCGGGCCTGCCGAACAGGAGGGGCACCCGGTCGGCCAGGTCTTCGTGGGGATCAGCGTCGGCGAGGAGCCCGCAGCACGATCCCACGAACTGCAGCTCTTCGGGAGCCGGGACCAGATTCGCAGGATCGCGTGCGAGG
>JAATES010000074.1 GCA_015655615.1 Actinomycetales bacterium | reverse complement strand
CGTGGTGCTTTCGGGTCGGCGCTGACGCTCGGCCCGGGCTTCGCGGGCGAGGAAGCCGACCCCGACATCCACGGCGTGGCCGTAGGCAGTGCCGACGTCCTGCCGGGCGACCTGTTCGTGGCCTTGACCGGGCTGCGATCCCATGGAGCCCGCTATGTGCGCCAGGCGCTCGCCGGCGGAGCCGTGGCCGTGCTCACCGATCCCGAGGGGGTCGCGTTGATCACCGCGGCACTCGCTGATGCGGAGCGCGCTGAGCTGCCGGTTCTGGTCTTCACGGACCCTGGGGCGGAACGCGGCGTACTCGGTGAGGTGTCGGCCTGGGTGTACGGACATCCTGCGCATTCATTGACGACCGTCGGCATCACCGGGACCAACGGCAAGACCACCACCACCTACTTCGTCGATGCGGCATTGCGGGGCGGATTGGCTGCGACCGCCCTGCTGGGCACGGTGGAGCTGCGTGTGGGTGACGAGTCGATCGAGAGCCCGCGGACCACGGTCGAGGCACCTGTCCTCCAAGGCATCGCGGCTCTGGCCTGGGAGCGGGGCGCTCGTGCGCTGACCACCGAGGTGTCATCGCACGCACTCGCATTGGAGCGCGTCGCAGGCATGGAATTCGATGTGGTCGGATTCACGAACCTGCAGCGCGATCACCTTGACTTCCACGGCACCATGGAGAAGTACTTCCGCGACAAGTCCCGGCTCTTCGACCCGGCGCTCGCGCGTCGTGGAGTCGTGTGCGTGGACGATGAATGGGGGCTTCGCCTGGTGGCGGAGTCGGCCATTCCCGTGGATTCCGTGGCGACCTACGCGGACCGTGCGGGCTATGCCGGCGCCGATTGGAAGGTCACGGAGTCGACGGTGGGCCTGGACCAGGTGGGCTCGGATTTCACCTTGCAGGGTCCTGACGGGGAGGAGATCGCGGTTCACTGCCCGCTACCCGGCCGGGTCAATGTCTCCAATGCGGCGCTCGCCGTCGTGATCGCCTACCGGACCGGTGTGTCCCTGGCCGAGGCCGCCGACGGGGTCGGCAGGATCTCGGCGATTCCGGGACGCATGGAACGGGTGGCAGAACGCGGCACGGGCCCGCTCGTGATCGTTGACTACGCACACACACCGGACGCGCTGGTGCTCGCGCTCCAGGCGGTCCGCCCGATCACCCCCGGCCGGCTGGTCCTCGTCTTCGGCTCGGATGGAGACCGGGACCAGGGCAAGCGGCCGATCATGGGGGAGATCGCAGCTCGCGGTGCCGACGCCATCGTCGTCACAGACGAGAATCCTCGGTCCGAACCACCGGAGGCAATCCGGGCGGCCATCCTGTCGGGTGTGCGGAACATCCGTCCGGACATGGCCGACGTGGTCGAGGTCTCACCTCGCTGGGATGCCGTGGTCGCCGCCGTGAAGGCCGCAGGGCCCGAGGACACCGTTCTCATCACCGGCAAGGGTCATGAGCCCACACAGGAGATCGCCGGCGTCTTCCACCGCTACAACGATCGCGACGCGGTGCGCGCCGTGATGTCCTAGGTTCCTCTGCCCGACTTTCCGACCAGCGCCGCCGCACTGCGAAGGCGCGTCTTCCCCCCACCAGGAGCCGCCTCGTGATCGACCTGACCGCCGCTGACATCGCCGCCGCCACCGCGGGGTCGACGGATGTCCCGTGGGTCACCGTCACCGCGACCGTGGTCACGGACTCACGGCAGGTCGAGTCCGGCTCGCTGTTCGTGGCGATCGCCGGGGAGCACACGAACGGGCACGATCACGCCCAGGCGGCCGTGCGCGCCGGTGCGGTCCTCGTCCTGGCAGACCACGAGATCCCGGGAGTGCCGGTTGTCGTGGTGGAGGACACGACAGCGGCGCTGGGCCGCCTCGCGGCCGACGTCCTGCGCCGCCTGCGGGAGGACTCGGCCATCACGGTCGTGGCGGTGACCGGCTCGGTCGGCAAGACCACGACCAAGGATCTGCTGGCCCAGGTCCTCGACCGGTCTGGGCCGACCATCGTGCCGCGGGCCTCGTTCAACAATGAGGTCGGCCTGCCGCTGACAGTACTGGAGGCCGATCGCTCCACCCGGTTCCTCGTGCTGGAGATGGGGGCCAATCACCTCGGTGAGCTGTCGTACCTCACCTCCCTGGCGCCGGTCGACATCGGGGTGGTCCTCGTCGTCGGTCAGGCACATGTGGGCGAGTTCGGGGGCATCGAGGCAGTGGCGCAAGCGAAGTCCGAGCTGGTCCGCGGCATCGTTCCGGGTGGCGTGGCTGTCCTCAACGCCGACGACCTGCGGGTCAAGGACATGGCCGTGCTCGCGCCCGGCGAGGTCGTGACCTTCGGTGTCGTGCGCGGAGCGACGGTCCGGGCGGACCAGGTCCGGCTGCTCCCCGGAGGACGGGCGGGCTTCGTCCTCTCGGACACCCGGAGCGGAGCGACGGCTCCCGTCGAGCTCCAAATCGTCGGGGTGCACAACGTCAACAACGCGCTGGCGGCTGCGGCCGTTGCCTTGCAGGCGGGACTCAACGTCGCTGACGTGGCAGCGAGCCTCTCCAGTGCGCGGGCGCTCTCGCCCCACCGGATGCAGGTGACCGAGCGCGCTGACGGTGTCACGG
>JAATES010000163.1 GCA_015655615.1 Actinomycetales bacterium | reverse complement strand
GGAAGCGGGGTGCCGAGACGGTTGCCGTTGAAGGTCACCTGGGCCGTGCGGCCCACCACATGCAGACGCTCGAGGTCGGTGCGCTCGCTCGACGCGGTGACGTAATGGACCTCGTGACCGTGCGCGGTGAGCCAGGCCCCGAGGACCAGCACGTATTGCTGTACCCCGTCGGGCCGGTCGAGCGAATCATCGATGACCAGGGCCACCCGCAGCGGGCGGACGTCGGCCGCAGCGGGCGCGGACTCGGATGGGGGGCGTGGCACGCGGCCCATCCTATGCATCACGTCCCGGGCATCGCGACGCGGGATCCGGGAAGGATTCGCAGTGTCCGATGGTTCTGGCATAATGGTCTGTTGGTCTCTGGTTCACGCCTCACGCATCCGCGCGGCGACCCAGGCGCCGTACCCAAGGAGCACATTGTGAAATCTGGAATCCACCCCGAGTACGTGGTCACCACGGTCACGTGCACGTGCGGAAACACGTTCGTCACCCGCAGCACCGAGACGTCCGGCAAAGTCAGTGCCGACGTGTGCAGCGCCTGCCACCCGTTCTACACGGGCAAGCAGAAGATCCTCGACACCGGTGGCCGCGTGGCACGGTTCGAGGCCCGCTACGGCAAGAAGGCCGCAAGCAACTAGCACTGCGCAGCGCCGGTGGCGGCGTGCATCGGCAACCTCTCCAGGGGCAGCCGGAGCACGCCACCGCCGGCGCTGTCGTGTTGCACGCCCCTATGTTCATCCTCAGACGGCAGGAGCTCGCTGATGACCGGACCCGGTACGCACGACGCCGAGCTCTTCGCCGGGGCGGAGCCACTGCTCAGCGAGCACGCGGAGATCGAGGCGCAGCTGGCCGACCCGGCCATCCATGCCGACGCGGTGCGGGCCCGAACCCTCGGCCGCCGGTATGCCGAGCTCGGCGCCGTGGTCAGTGCGTACCGAGGCTGGCAGTCGGCAGCGGGCGATGCCGAGGCGGCCGGTGAGATGGCGGCGGAGGACCCCTCGTTCGCCGAGGAGGTCCCGGCGCTCCAGCTGGCGGCCGACGCGGCTGCGGACCGGTTGCGGCGTGTCCTCATCCCCCGCGACCCCGACGATTCCCGTGATGTGATCCTGGAGGTCAAGGCGGGCGAGGGCGGGGAGGAGTCAGCTCTGTTCGCAGGGGACCTGCTGCGGATGTACCTGAGGTATGCCGAGCGGCGCGGGTGGAAGACGGAACAGATCTCGGCCACGGAGTCGGACCTCGGCGGGTACAAGGACGCCCAGGTGGCCGTCAAGGCCCGCGGCACGGTCGCACCGGCGGACGGTGTGTGGGCGAGCTTGAAGTATGAGGGCGGGGTGCATCGGGTGCAGCGTGTCCCGGTCACCGAGTCGCAGGGCCGCATCCACACCTCTGCCGCCGGGGTGCTGGTCTTCCCGGAGGCTGATGACGTCGTCGACGTGCCTATCGACGTCAACGACCTGCGTATCGACGTCTACCGGTCCTCCGGCCCGGGAGGGCAATCGGTCAACACCACGGACTCGGCCGTGCGGATCACCCACCTGCCCACCGGCCTCGTCGTGTCGATGCAGAACGAGAAGTCGCAGTTGCAGAACCGGGAGCAGGCCATGCGAGTGCTGCGGGCTCGGCTGCTGGCCGTCCAGCAAGAGGCCGCTGCCCTGGAGGCCAATGACCTGCGGCGCTCGCAGATCCGCACGGTCGACCGGTCGGAGCGCATCCGGACCTACAACTTCCCGGAGAACCGCATCGCCGACCACCGCACGGGATACAAGGCGTACAACCTCGACCAGGTCCTGGCAGGGGACCTGGGCCCGGTGATCCAGTCGGCGATCGAGGCCGATGAGGCCGACCGGCTGGCGGCGTTGGCCGGGTGAGGGGGCCCGGCAGCATGGAAGCCGGGGCCTCGGACGGATGGCGGGGCCTGATCGGGGATGCCGCGTCTCGTCTCGAGGCTGCGGGCGTGGCGTCACCGCGGGTCGATGCCGAGTTGCTGGCGGCCCACGTCGTGGGGCGCAGCCGGGGCGATCTGCAGACCGCGCTCATTCTGGGCGGCCCGCTGGTTCTCCCGGCACAGGTGCAGCGCTTCGAGGCCCTTGTCGCGCGCCGGGTCTCACGCGTGCCACTGCAGCATCTGACCGGGCGGGCTGCTTTTCGCCGGATCGAGCTCTCGGTCGGTCCCGGGGTGTTCGTGCCCCGTCCAGAGACTGAGGCCGTCGCTGAGCAGGCCATTGTGGCCGCACGCCAGGCACTCGCGGTGCGGGGGGAGGCCCGCGTCGTCGATCTGTGCACCGGATCAGGAGCCCTGGCGCTGGCGATTGCGGATGAGGTTCCGCAGGCACAGGTGTGGGCCGTGGAATTGGACGCCGTAGCCTTCAGCTGGGCGCGGCGTAATGTGGCTGTGCCCCGTGGCGGTCGCGCCCCTGCGGTCGTCCTGGTGCAGGCAGACGCCCGTCGTGCGCTGGCCGAACTCGACGGCACCTTCGACGTCGTGGTGTCGAATCCGCCGTATGTGCCCTCAGACGCCGTGCCGCGCGACCGCGAGGTGCGTGAGTACGATCCGCCGGTGGCACTGTACGGGCTGGGATCCGACGGGCTGGAGGTGCCCCGCGGCATC
>JAATES010000139.1 GCA_015655615.1 Actinomycetales bacterium | reverse complement strand
TCGGAGACCGCCTTACTCCCCCAGTTGGCAGCCTTGGAGTCCGAGGGGTCGTTGGGGTCGACCGCATTGGTCTCCGCGAGCGCGTAGATCGCACCGGTCTTGATGTCGATGACGGTGACGGCACCACCGGTCGCACCGAATGTCTTGACCTGCTCCGCGAGCGCCTGCTCGGCGACGTACTGGATATCACGGATGGTCGTGAGCTCGACATCGCTGCCGGCGACGGCATCGGAGGACTCCTGCTTACCCGACGGGATGACATGCCCGCTGAGCGCACGCTCATAGGTGAGCTCACCGGCTGAACCCGACAGGGTGCTGTCCAAGGAGCTCTCGATACCGGCCTTGCCGGTGCCGTCAGCACCGACGAACCCGACCACGTTGCCCGCAAGGCTACCCGCGGGATAGACCCGCTTGGTGGTCTTCTCGCCATAGAGGCCGTGGATGCCCAGGGCGGAGATCGCGTCCCAGACCTCGGGCAGGACCTCTTTCTTGATGTATTTGAACTTGCGGGTGCCGGTGTAGTCGGCGGCCAGTTCCGCTGCGTCCATGCTGAGCAGCCCCGCCGTGAGCCGGGCAGCCTCCACCGGGCCACCCGCAGCAACGCCATCGACGGTGTGCGTCCAGGCCGCGATCTCGGCCTGGTTCACCGCTACGTCGTATCGCGTCACGGAGGTGGCCAGCACGACGCCCTGCGCATCGGTGATGCGACCCCGCTCGGCCGGGACCTCCTTGGTCACCGCTAGCTGCTGATAGGCCTCGTTCGCCAGCGCCTCGGCTTCGAAGCCCTGGATGTACACGAGGCGTGCCCCGAAGACGGCCAGAACGGCACAGGCGACGATGGAGAGAATGGAAGTGCGCCGACGTGGCCGCCCCACCCTGGCGGGCGGGATCAGTCGGCTCGGAGCACTCTGCGGAGGCTTCGAGCCGCCTCGGGGCGCCGGTGTGGCGACCCGCCGTCCGGGGGCACCGGACGGGGGCGTGGCCCCTCGAGTCGATGCCGTTCGCTGCGCGGGGGCAGCTGCCCGAACACGCGGGCTCCCGGCCTGTGACGCCGTCCCGGCACGTCGTGGGGACGTGGCTGAGGACCGCTGGGCGGGGGCGGCGCTGAGCGGATCGCTGGGAGTCTTGCGTTGCGCCTGGCGCTCCTCACGGCGCTTGGCCACGACGGCTCGCTGCGCTCGTCGGCGTTCGGCCTCCTGGGACGTAGAGGCGGACGATCCTGCCCTCTGGCCTCTTTCCGGCGCCCGCGGGCGCTTGTCGTCAGTGGCCATGTCAGTCGTCCAGTCCGATCACGGTGCCATCCGACAACCGGATGATCAAGGGGGCCTGCTGCTGCACCATCCCCAGGGCGGACGCTCGGGCGGCCAGGTTCCGGGGGGAGGTCTGGGAGTCGAGTTTGGTCTGAAGCGAGTCCTCGAGCTGGGCCTGAGCAGCCAGATCGCTCTGCAGCCTGGCCTGGTCATAGCTGCCCTTGGCCATCATGGTGTTGAGCATCAGGCTGCCGAGCAACCCGCCGACGAGCAAGGCGATGCACACCAGGACCAGGGCGGAACTCCCTCGATCACGCACGGGCGCAGGTACCACCGACAGCGACGGGCGTCGGGCGGGAGTGGCGGGCGACGGCGCCGAGCGGCGTCGTGGCTGCGGCATCGGCTGTGCAGCGCTCATCGGATCGTCCTTGTCTGAGTCCTGGTCGGGGATGAGGTCTGGTCGGTCGAAGAGATGCGTTCGACGGCCCGCAGCCGCACCGATGCCGCGCGCGGGTTCCGGGCGACCTCATCCGCGCTGGCCTGGATGGCGCCCCGAGTCAGCGACCGCAGGTAGGGCGCGTCAGAGTCGCGTTCCTGCGGAAGCCCTCGTGGCGTCCGCGAGCTGGTGCCCCGCGCGAATGCCTGCTTCGTTCGGCGGTCCTCGAGGGAGTGATAGGACATCACGACCATCCGTCCGCCCACGGCAAGCGACCCGATGGCAGCGGGAAGGGCATCATCTAGCACATCCAGTTCGGCGTTCACTTCGATCCGCAGGGCCTGGAAGGTGCGCTTGGCAGGATGCCCGCCCGTCTTGCGTGCCGCGGCCGGAATGGCATCGCGCACGGTGTCGGCGAGAGCGACCGTCCGGTCCCAGGGGCGGGCCTCCCGCCCTCTGACGATGGCCCTGGCGACCCGGGGGGCGAACCGCTCCTCGCCATAGATCCGCAGAATCCGGGAAAGGTCGCTCTCGCTGTAGGTGTTGAGCACCTCCGCGGCGCTGAGTCCCTGCGTCTGGTCCATCCGCATGTCCAGCGGGGCGTCGTGGCTGTAGGCGAAGCCACGATCGGCTTCGTCGATCTGCAGCGATGAGACCCCCAGGTCCATCAAGATCCCCTGCGCGCTGCCGCAACCGGCTGCGCGCAAGACTGCGGGGATCTCGTCATACACCGCGTGCACTCCGATGAACCGCTCGCCGAAGTCGGCGAGCCGCGCGCCAGCGAGACGCAGCGCGTCCCGATCCCGGTCGATTCCGATCACGGTGACGTCCGGCAGCTCCTGCAACAGCGCCTCGCTGTGCCCACCCATGCCCAGCGTCGCATCGACCACCACGCTGCCAGGGGCGAGCAGGGCAGGACGAAGGAGGTCGATACAGGTCTCACGCAGCACCGGGACATGGCGCTCGCGAGCATCGTCTGCGGCATCCGCTAACGACATCAGCCCTCCTCCCAGTGGTGCCTATGGATGGTCCCGGCCGCCGGCCGGGAAATGATCGACGCTCTGTTCGCCGGTTCCCTCTGGTCTCCCACCGCCACCCCTCTGGCGCCGGGGAAGTGCGTCAGAGCGAGCGGGAGGAGGCCACATGGAACGGGCGAGTCACAGGTGTAGGTCCGGCAGCACCTCCTCCGCCGTGTCGGAGTACCCGCCTTCGGTACGCGCCAGGTAGTCCTCCCACGCCGCCAGGTCCCAGATCTCCACGCGAGTCCCAGCCCCGATGACCGCCACGTCACGGTCAAGCGCCGCGTACTGCCGCAGAAGGGAGGGAATGGAGATCCGCCCCTGCTTATCGGGTTGCTCCTGACTCGCACCTGACATGAACACCCGCAGATAATCGCGTGCCTGCTTGCTGGTGATCGGCGCTTGGCGGATCTTGTCGTACATCCGCTGGAACTCGTCGAGGGGCAGTAGGTAGAGGCAGTGTTCCTGACCGCGGGTCATGACGAGTCCCGTGGCGAGCTGGCTGCGGAACTTGGCGGGGAGGATCAGACGGCCCTTGTCGTCGAGCCGGGGGGTGTAGGTGCCCAGCAACAGGCCGGGCACGCCAGCGAAGACATCTGCCATCGTCTTATTCCTCCCCTCTCCTCACCATGCGACACCACAGTACTCCACTTTCCCCCACTTCTGGCGTCGATTCCCGCATCAAGGCGATAAAATGACTCAAATAAGCAGGTCAGTGGGGTGGAGGAAAGTGGATGAGTTGTAGGCGCAGGAGGGCGCGGCAGGCACGTACAGCGCTCGGTGCTACGTGATCGCGGCCCTCGGTGAGGACGGAGCGCACGATGTGAGGCGACTAGGACTCGGCAAAGGACTCCGTCGGGCCGGTCTCAGGACCGGAGGACAGGCAGGTCGCCTTCGCCCGGGCGTCGGCGCCCGGGGCGTTTGCGTGCGGTGGAGGAAAGTGGAGCGGCTAGCAGCGACCGGCGCCGACCTCGGCCTGAGTGCACGTCAGCGGAGGCCGACTGTGGGCCGGGGCTGACTGCCTCGGAGTGAAGAGGGCACACCGCAAGGGCAAGAAGAATGCGCCGGTGAGGGGAGACCAGGGAGGTTCCGCAGTCTCAGGAACGACCGTCCTTGCGTCGCTCCCAGCGCGCCTCAAGCTGGGTCATCCAGGACTTCGACTGTGCGGGCTTCACCCGTCCCTTAGCGCCGTGAGGCTGGTCCGCCAGGCCGTCGTCGTGCTGCGGCCTGCCGAAGACAGCCACCACAGCGGCCAGCATGACGACGAATCCGGCGATTCCGACCAGGACGTACCCGGTCATCGCGCCGACCAGGACCAGTGTGAGCCCCGCCAAGGTGCCCACGACCACCAGGAGGTAGCGCAGACCGGGTCTTGGACGCTTGCGCGGCGACGCCGACGCGGGCGCTTCGGCGTCGCCCGTGAGCGACCGCTCCATCTGATCCAGCACCCGCTGCTCGTACTCGGACAGAGGCACGGGACACCTCCGATCTCGATAGGAATCGCCTTGCAGTCCCAGGATAGGTCGAGTTACCCACTGATGGTAGTTCGCGACGGCACTGCGGCCCCTGAACTGATCGCACTGCGCCCGAAGCGCTCTCTGACATCGTCGATGGTCGTATCCACGCGATGGGTACGGCCGGGGACGTCTGCCACGGCCTCGTCGAGGGTGACCTGCATGGATGCCGACGCCCGAGGCTCCAGACTCTCGACTCGCACTCCGACGAGACGCACAGCAAGTCCGTGCCGAGGAACATCCGCATACAACGCCCGCGCCATCCGCAGGATCTCGAGAGTGCTGTCGGTCGCCGACGCCATGGTGCGCGATCGTGTCGAGGTCGCGAAGTCCGCAGTGCGGACCTTGACCGCGACAGTCCTCCCGACCAGCGCCTTGCCACGGAGCGCGGCCGAAATGCGTTCCGCCAACGACGCCAGCATGGTGTCGATCTGCACCGGGTCACTGACGTCCTCGTCGAATGTCCGTTCCGCGCCGATGCTGCTCTCCTCCCTGCCGGGTGTCACCGGACGCGGATCGCGCGCCCAGGCGAGGTCGAAGAGCTGAGGCCCGTGGGCGCCCAGCCACTGCCGCAGGGCGCCCACCTCTGTGTGAGCCAGATCCACGACCTCACGGATCCCTCGTCGCTCCAGGGCCTCCCGGGTGCGTGATCCCACGCCGGGCAACGCTCCCACCGGCAACGCCTGGACAAATGCCACGGCCGCATCCCGTGGGACGAGCATCATGCCATCTGGCTTGCAGTGGGTCGATGCCAGCTTTGCGATGAGCTTCGACGGACCGATACCCACCGAGCACGTGACCGCGTGGGCGTCATAGACGGCGCCCCTGATCTGACGGGCTATCGACGCCGGTGATCCGGCGCGCCGTCGGGCACCGCTGACATCCAGGTAGGCCTCGTCCACACTGACCTGTTCGACAAGCGCGGTGACGTCATGCAGGATCGCCATCACGGACCGCGACACACGCCGGTACTCTTCCTGCCGCGGGGGAACCACGATGGCTTGGGGACACAACCGTCGAGCCACCGACATCGCCATCGCCGAATGCACCCCGAAGGCTCGCGCTTCATAGGTCGCCGCGAGCACCACAGCGCGATCCGCACCGCCGACGATGACCGGCCTGCCGCGCAGCGCAGGGTTCGACGCCACCTCGACCGAGGCAAAGAAAGCGTCCATGTCGACGTGCAACACGCCGCAACCGGAGTCGTCATCGCCCCAATCGCGCCGCACCCGCTCTGCCCGCGGACCCGCACTCATGAGGCACGCGCCACAAGTGGCCGCTCCACCGAGAGGCCGCCGGCTCCGGGGCGGGCCGCCTGATCCTCCGCCGGCATGACCCTGCCCCGTCCGTCATGCCCTGCGAGCAGGTCGCACACCTCGGACCCGAACCGTTCCGCTGAATCGATCCATTCGAGCGCCTCGTCGCTGACCACCGCATCGAATCGTCCCGAATCCACCGCAGCACGGGTGGCCGCGCCCGCGGAGAAGTACACCGACCATGCCGCCAGGCGCGGTTCCCGTGCCGCCAGCATCGCCCATGCGGAGCGCGCCCGTGACCGGCTGGATCCGGTCGGCCTCGCGGCGATGACGGCTCCGGCATATCGCAGTGCAGCCAGATGCGCATGGCTGAAAGCCACAGCAGGATCCGTACAGGTACGCGCCGTGGCCAGTTCGCGGTCGCCACGGCCGATCAGCTCGCGCACGGCTCGCGGAAGCGGTGCCCGTGCCGGTCCGGTGCCGGACAGGGTCACTGCCGCTGACATCGTCTCCATCGCGGTCATCCTCACCACCTCCACATCCATCTTCGAACACCTGTTCTAATCCTGTCAACACCTGGCGCCACCCAGTACCCTCGACTTCGTGACACGCTCCCGGTCCCAGCGCTCTCGTTCCCTCGATCGAGGAACCGTGACCGTGAACCCATCCTCGCGCGGCCCTCGGACATATCCGGTCGAACCCGTGCCGACCACGACTGGAACCGTGTCCCTCGAAAGCAGCCGCGACGACCCGGAAGCCGTCACCGTGCTGGTCAACGGCGTGCCGAGCTCGTACATCAACCGCCGCGACCCCGGCGATGTCGGCTTCGAGTACCTCGAGGTCATGCTGACGGTGATCCAGTCGCTGGATCCTGGCCCCCTGCGCGTGCTCCATCTCGGAGCCGCCGGCTGCACGCTCGCACGCGCGATCGACCACCTTCGGCCTGGATCACGCCAGCTCGCGGTCGACGTCGACGCCGAGCTCCTCCAGCTCGCGCGCGCCTGGTTCGACTTGCCGCGTTCCCCTGCGCTGCGGCTGCGCCACGGTGACGCCCGAGAGATCCTCGCAAGTCTGAGGGATGCGAGCTATGACGTCGTCGTCCGTGATGCCTTCGCACCTGACGTCACGCCCGCACACTTGTCGACGGTCGAATTCGACCGCGAGGTCGCGCGCACGCTTCGGCCAGGAGGGCTCTATCTCGCGAACGTCGCCGACCGCCCCCCGCTGACCCTGTCGTGCCGCGAGGTACGATCCGTTCACACGGCATTCGCCGGACGGGGAGCGGTGGTCTCGTTGATCGCTGAGCCCTCATTGCTCCGAGGCCGCGGGTACGGGAATCTCGTGGTGGCGGCCACCACCGCACCCCGTGACTCACCGGAGCCCGACACGGTGACGCCGTCCAGCGTCATCCACAGCCCAGCGCTGGCTCGCCAGCTGCGTTCCCTGGCGGCACCCACTCGCATACTGGTCGGCACGGACCTCCCCAGCGCAGCGAGCACCGCACCGCTGCTCACCGACAACTGACGCCACGCACCCGTCGTCGGCACCGTCGTAGTCACCCAGGAGCCCGATCGCCGGTCACGCGCCCTCCGGTCGCTGTTCGGCGAGGAACTTCTCGAACTCGGCGGCCAGCTCATCGGCGCTCGGCAGGTCGGTCGCGTCCGCCAGGAGATTGGCGCCGCCCCGTGTCGCAGTGAAGGCGTCATACTGCCGCTCCAACGCGTGCACCACGGTGGCGACCTCCTCCGATTCCTCGACCCGGAGCGCGATCTCATCGATGGTCTGTGCAGCCGATTCCGTCAGCCCGGCCATATCGACTGCAAGACCGCTCACCTCGTGCAACCGCTCCAGCAGAGCGATACCGGCTGGCGTGTACCGCGATTGGGCCAGATAGTGCGGCACGTGGACGGCCAGGCCGACGGCGTCCCGTCCGAGCTGTCCGAGCCGGAACTCCAGCAGATTGCCGACACCCGCGGGCAGGACCACGCGGTCGAACCATGTCCGCTGCCCGCCGACCAGTTCAGGCCGGGTCCCACTCGTCGTCACGGACACGGGCCGGGTGTGTGGCACGCCCATCGGCACACCATGGACCCGTGCGACCAGACTCACGCCCAGACGCTCAGACAGGCCGATCAGGGCCGTGGTGAACC
>JAATES010000154.1 GCA_015655615.1 Actinomycetales bacterium | reverse complement strand
GTTGGCTGCCTGGTTGGCGTGGATGACGCCCTTGGAGACGGCCTTGTCGAGCTTGCGCGAGGCGGCCAGGAGCGCGGTGTCCGCGGTCTCCTTGTCTCCCGCGCCGACGGCCTCGCGCACCTTGCGCACGTAGGTCTTCAACTCGGACTTGACTGCCTTGTTGCGCAGGCGGGCCTTTTCGTTCGTCTTGATCCGCTTGATCTGGGACTTGATATTCGCCACGTTGGGGGACTCTCTTGTGTGTTCGCCGAAGCGATCTGACAGGTCTGTGAAGGCGCTTCCGGTTCCGGGACTGGGGTGGGGACCCGTGGAGAGGAACTGGAGGGGTGCTCGCCGACCTGGGCGGGCACACGACTGCCAAGACTACCAGGTCAGAATCCCTCGCGTCGCCGCAGGGTCCTCAGGGACGCAACCGGGCGACGATCCTGTGGAACAACTCGGGGGCCATGATGGCGCCCTCGCGTCTGACCGTGGTGGGCTCGACCCTGATCACCCGGTCCAGCCGGACCTCGGAATCGCGGCGTTGCCGGTCCCAGTCGCCGGTCCCGATGTCCATCCACGATCGCCCGCGAAGGGCCTCCAGCTCATAGTTCCGGGAGTGATCCTTGCTGGTCAGCATGAGTCCCAGCAGCCAGGAGCCGTCACGTCCGACGATGACGACGGGCCGGTCCTTTCCCTGGGTGGGGTCTTCCTCGAAGGGCACCCAGGTCCACACGATCTCACCAGGGTCGGCATTGCCATCGAGAGCAGGGTCGTATTCGGCGGTGAGGGGGCCGTGGTAGTCACCAGGGTAGCCCGCACCAGTCACCCGCGGCGTCGGACCAGACTCCGGACTCGAGGGCCTCGCGCGGGCATCCGGTCGTCTGCGAGGAGGCGAGCCGAGCGCGCTGGCGACAAGGCGCCCGGTCCGTGCCAGCATGCAGCTCCAAGTCCTCTGCCTCACAGGAGAACCCTACTGGGCAGGAGCGAGGAAGCGCATTGGAAACTCGATGGACATGTCCTTGTGACAGGAATGCGGGTAGCGTCCGGTCATGGCCGAGTTGTTCGAGGGTTACCGCAGGGCCGCTGCATGGGACGAGATGTTCGATGCCGCCGTGAAGCCACGACGCACCAATGGACCCGTCCATCGGACGCTCTCGGCATTGTCCGCCGGGGAGGTGCAGAGTCGCGCTGACGCGCTCGCTCGCTCCTATCTGGCGCAAGGGGTCACCTTCGACTTCGCCGGTGAGGAGCGGCCCTTTCCCCTGGACGTGGTCCCCCGGGTCATCGATGCCGTGGAGTGGCAGACCTTGGAGGCGGGCGTCTCTCAGCGGGTTCACGCTCTCGAGGCCTTCCTGGCTGACGTCTATGGGCAGCAGCAGGTGGTGCGCGACGGGGTGGTGCCCCTCACGCTGATCCAGTCCTGTTCGGAATTCCACCGTGAGGCCTTCGGAGTGGAACCGGCGAACGGGGTGCGGGCCCATGTCTCCGGCATTGATCTGATCCGGGACGAGCAGGGCGACTTCCGGGTCCTGGAAGACAATGTCCGCATTCCGAGCGGGGTCAGTTACGTGATCTCGAACCGGCGCGCCATGGCCCAGACGTTCCCGGAGCTGTTCTCCACGATGCGCATTCATCCCGTCGACGACTATCCGCGCCGGTTGCTGCAGGCGTTGTCGGCCGCGGCGCCAACGGGGGCCGCCGCGGAGCCGACGGTGGTCGTGCTCACTCCGGGGGTCTACAACTCCGCCTACTACGAGCACTCGTTGCTGGCCCGGCTCATGGGCGTCGAACTCGTGGAGGGGAGCGACCTGTTCGTGGCGAGCGGCCGGGTCTGGATGCGGACGACCGAGGGCCGGCGCCGGGTCGATGTGATCTATCGCCGGGTCGATGACGAATTCCTTGATCCGGTGCACTTCCGGGCGGAGTCTGTCCTCGGCGTCCCGGGGTTGCTCAACGTGGCACGGCAGGGCAATGTCACCATCGCCAATGGAGTGGGCAACGGTGTGGCCGACGACAAGCTGGTGTACACCTATGTGCCCGATCTGATCCGCTATTACCTGGCCGAGGAGCCGGTCCTGAAGAACGTCGACACCTGGCGACTCCAGGAGCCCGAGGCGCTTGAGGAGGTCCTCGACCGGCTCGACGAGCTGGTGGTCAAACCTGTGGACGGCTCCGGGGGCAAGGGCCTGGTCGTGGGGCCGGCGGCCAGTCGCCAGGAACTCGGAGTGCTGCGCAGCAAGCTGCTGGCGGACCCTCGTGGCTGGATCGCGCAGCCGGTCGTTCAGCTCTCGACAGCTCCGACATTCGTCGACGGCAAGTTCCAGCCCCGGCACATCGATCTGCGTCCCTTCGCGGTCAACGATGGCGAGAAGGTATGGGTGCTTCCGGGTGGGCTCACCCGGGTGGCGCTTCCGGAAGGGCAGCTCGTGGTGAACTCCTCCCAGGGGGGTGGTTCCAAAGACACCTGGGTACTGGGTGCGGGCCGATCTGGTCTGAGCCGGCGGCGGCCGGCCGGTTCGGGTGGGCCCGCACCAGCGGCGAGGACTGCGGTTCCGATCGACACCAATCCGCATGATCTGCTCAACGCCGACCACTCGATGCACCAACAACAGCAACAACAGCAACAAGAAGGCGCCGCCTGCGTGTCCGCAGCGCGCAGGGCTGCGGCGGGCGGAGGAGTCGATGCTTAGTCGGATTGCCGAGTCCCTCTTCTGGATCGGCAGATACGTCGAGCGGGCCGACGACACCGCCCGCATCCTCGACGTCCACATCCAGCTGCTTTCAGAAGATCCCTGGGCTGAGGAGGACCTCGCGTGCCGGTCGCTGCTGACGATCATGGATCGCCCCGTTCCGGCGGATGGCACCTTGATCACCCGCGAATACCTGCTGGAGACGCTTGCACATGAGCGCCAGAATCCGTCGTCGATCGCGGGTTCGCTGATCGCCGCCAGGGAGAACGCCCGCCGTGCCCGGGAGATCGTCTCGACAGAGCTCTGGGAATGCCTGAACACCACCCGTAACGGTGTCGTGGGATTGATCCGGCAAGCGCGACCCCACGACTACTTCTCCTGGGTGCGCGAGCGGTCTGCAATCGTGGCGGGAATCCAGGAATCGGGGACCAGCCGGGATGAGACCTGGCTGTTCATGATCCTCGGCCGATCCATCGAACGCGCCGATATGACGGCGCGGTTGATCACCTCGCAGGCCCAGCTCGGCGCTGCGGGGCCTGGATGGACCACCTTGCTGCGCTCCTGCGGTGCCTATGAGGCCTTCCTGCGCACCTACCGCGGGGTGGCGACAGACGAGCGGGCCGCCGTCTTCCTGCTCATGGACCGACTCTTCCCGCGCAGCATCGTGCACGCCTTGACTCGTGCTGAGGAATGCCTGCGCGCGCTCGAACCGCACGAGGACCGCTACGGAGTGGCCGACGACGCTCGTCGTGAGCTCGGCCTGGCTCGAGTGGGGCTGGAGTACGCCGCACACGAGGAGATCCTCCACGAGCTCCCGGCGGCCATGGACCAGGTGCAGCGGGCCTGTTCAGCGGCCTCGGACGCGATCCGCCGGAAGTACTTTCCCTCCGGAGCGACAACCGAATGGGTGGGGGAGGCATTGTGAGCCGATATCGCGTGGTCCACACCAGCCGTTTCGACTACAGCGCCGAGGTGCGCGCCTCCTACAACGAGGCGCGTATGACCCCTGCGCAGAGCCGAGGCCAGAACGTCCTGGAATGCGATATCGTCGTCTCGCCGTGTACGTCGCGCTATGAGTACACCGACTACTGGGGCACGCGCGTGACCGCCTTCGAAGTCCTTCAGGCGCACCAGCACCTCGAGATCGTCGCCCACGCGCTGGTCGACCTGCCCGCGGCCGTCACTGCTTCCCAGAAGGCCCAGGAGCTGACGTGGGACCACCTGCGCGATCCGGGGCTCCGTGATCGGCTGTCCGCCTACCTGACGACCTCACCTGCCACGGCGGTCCCGGAGGAGGTCGTGCACCTCGCACGGGAGTGCACGGTGGGGCGCTCTCCCCATGAGGCCGCTGAGATCATCTGCCGCGCGCTCCGGGAAGAGATGGAATACGTGCCCGGCGTGACCACGGTGCACACCCCCGCTGTGGACGCCTGGGCGGAGCGTAAGGGCGTGTGCCAGGACATCGCTCACGTCACTGTGGGCGCGCTGCGAGCCGTGGGGATCCCCGCACTGTATGTGTCCGGGTATTACTACCCAGGCTCACCCGACGACACGTCCCAGGCCACCGTGGTGGGGCAGTCGCACGCCTGGGTGGAGTGGTGGACGGACCGGTGGCATCCCTTTGATCCCACTAATCGCACCTGGGTCGGCGGGGAGCACGTCGTGACCGCCCGGGGCCGCGAATATTCGGATGTGCCCCCACTCAAGGGTGTCTTCGCCGGTGGCGGCAGCAGCGACCTCACGGTGACGGTGGAGATGACGCGCGAAGTCCCCTAGGCGTTACCCTGGTGGGATCTGGCGGCGCGGACAGCAGGGACGCGAACCCGAGGGATCAGGAGCTCACCAGTTGCGGGGAGTCATTGCGTGGTGGAGCCAGGTGCCGGTGCCGCGCCGTCGGCGCTCCGTGCTGGTCCTGGGCACGGTGTGTTCGGTGGTTCTGGTCCTCGCCTCCTTCGTGGTCGGGTACGTGGGCTCGATCTCCGAACTCTGGGACGTGAAGAACTTCCGGCTCGCTCGCGCCAACACCAGCGTGACCGCCGCCGCCGCCGTGGTGGTGTGCTTGTCGGTCTTCGGCCTGGTCTTCGCGTGGATCCTGCTGGGACGGCTGGTGCGACGCCAGCCCGGATACTGCGTGGGGCTGGTCGTCAAGGCGAGCCTGCTGTGGGGTGTGCCCATGCTCCTGGCGCTGCCGATGTCGAGCCGGGACGTCTTCGCCTACATCGGTCAGAGCAAACTGATCTCCGAGGGCCTCGATCCGTACACGTCCGGAATCGCCGATATCCCCGGCTGGGCGTCTTTGGGCGTCGATCCGCTGTGGTCGCAATCGCCCACACCCTATGGCCCGGTGTGGGTGGTCTTGGAAAAGCTCATCGGTTCCACCTTGCTGCCGCTGAGCTACTTCTCCGCGCTCCTCGCCTTCCGATTGATCGCGGCGGGCGGACTGGCCCTCATGGGGTATTTCGCCTGGCGCCTGTCGGTCGATGCGGGCCGAGAGCCCGCTCCGGTGCTGTGGCTCGTCCTCGCCAGTCCTCTGGTGCTGGTGAACTTCGTGCTCGGTGCCCACAATGATGCGCTCATGGTGGCCCTGGTGCTGGCAGGGGTGCATTTCGCCTATGTCCGCAAGCCCTGGCTTGCCTTCATGTTCATCACGCTGGCCTGTGGCATCAAGCTCGTGGCCATCATCGCACTGCCCGTGGTCGGTCTCGTCTACCTCGGAACCGAGACGTCGTGGCCGAAGAAGATCGGGTATTGGGCGCTGCTCGTGACCGGGTCTCTGGGATTCCTGGCCGTGCTGGGCCTGCTGCTTGGCACGGGACCGCAATGGATGTGGCAGAGTGCCGCGACCCCCTCCTCGGCACAGACCTGGTTCGCCCCCGTCGCCATCGTGGGGGCCGCGCTGTGGACGGTCACCCAGCTCTTCTCCCTCGACCTCGACGTGATCTCGGTGATCGCAGCGGTGGGCAAGGTCGGTATGGCCGCCGGTGTGACACTGGGCGGGCTGATTCTGCTGTCACGCAGGCGGTGGGAGCCCATGGTCCGGCTGACCTACGCGTTCGGTGCCGTGGTGCTGCTCTCGCCGACCATCCATCCGTGGTATCTCGTCTGGCTGCTGGTCTTCGCCGCGGTGGCAGGGATGCTCACGTCCTATCGCACGACCTTGATCGTGACGATCGGGACGGTGATGCTGACCACGCACATGTTGCTTGCGCAGTTCTATGACGTGGGGACGTTGCCTCTGGTGTGGCGATTCGCCTATGTGCTCCTGGTACTGGCGGCCGGGGCGTTGGCGGGGTGGTTCATCTGGGGCACCGAGCACCGCAGCAGCGGGTATGCCATCGATGCCCGCCTGGGGCCGGCCGAGACGTCCGCCTCATCGTGAATGGCAGTTCTTGCAGGACTTAAGTGCCTCGCAACGGGGGACTCCCGCGCTTAGCCTATGACCTACGTGCTCGTCGATGACGACCTCCGTACGTGGCGGGATGACCGGCGAGATCCAGTAACGAGGTGCACTGTGGCAGACCCGCGCGGGTTCTTGCGGACCAGAGTCCGCGAGCTTCCAGCAGACCGACCGGTGGCGGATCGCGTGCAGGATTGGCATGAGGTCCACCCCTGCCGTCCTGCGGGATCCGAGGGTCGTGCCCTGGTCGAGCGGCAGGCCAGCCGCTGCATGGACTGCGGCGTCCCGTTCTGTCACTTCTCATGCCCCTTGGGCAACCTGGTCCCGGAGTGGAACGACCTGACCCGGCTGGGGAAGTGGCAACAGGCGCTGGAGCGATTGCACGCCACCAACAACTTCCCGGAGTTCACCGGCCGCCTGTGCCCGGCCCCATGCGAGGCGGGGTGCGTGCTCGGCATCACCGATCCCGCGGTGACGATCAAGAACGTCGAGGTCTCTTTGGTCGAGGAGGGCTTCGCCCGGGGCTATGCGGGTGCCAGGGGTGCCCGCCGCAGCACCGGGCGGTCAGTGGCCGTGGTCGGCTCCGGGCCGGCCGGAATGGCCGCTGCCCAGCAGCTGACCCGAGCGGGTCATCGGGTCACCGTGTATGAACGAGCCGATCGGGTGGGCGGCCTGATGCGGTACGGCATCCCCGAGTTCAAGATGGAGAAGGCCATCATCGACCGCCGGGTCATGCAGATGGCCCAGGAGGGCACGAGGTTCGTGACCGGTGCTGAGATCGGGGTGGCGGTCTCAGTCGCTGACTTGCGGTCCGACGTCGACGCCGTGGTGCTAGCCGTCGGCTCGACGGTGGCGCGAAACCTGCCGATACCCGGACGTGAGCTGATGGGGGTCATGCAGGCGATGGACTTCCTCGTCCCCGCCAACCATGCCGCCGCGGGCGACACGGTCCTGAATCAGCCGATGGCCACCGACAAAGACGTCGTGGTCATCGGCGGTGGCGACACCGGTGCCGACTGCGTGGGCACCGCCACCCGGCAAGGCGCGAGATCGATCACGCAGCTCGAGATCATGCCCCGGCCGCCGCAGGCCCGCCCGGAGGCGCAGCCATGGCCCACCTACCCCATGCTGTACCGGGTGACCAGCGCGCATGAGGAGGGCGGGCAGCGGGTCTACCAGGTGGATACCCAGTCGTTCATCGCGGACGGTGCCGGGCGCGTGCGGGGTGTGCGCCTGGTCGAGGTCGAGAGGGTGGCCGGACGATCCCGCCTGGTCGAGGGGACGGATCGCATTCTGCCTGCAGGCCTCGTGGTGCTGGCACTGGGTTTCACCGGACCGGAGTTCGGTCCGCTGCTGACCGGTCTGGGAGTGGAGCGGACCACGCGCGGCACCGCGGCGAGGACGGACGACTTCCTCACAGGGGTTCCGGGTGTCTTCGTCGCGGGGGACGCGGGTCGCGGCCAGTCCCTGATCGTGTGGGCGATCGCAGAAGGCCGTGCCGCAGCGGCTGCCGTGGACCGCCACCTGACCGGAGAGACCACGTTGCCAAGCCCCATCCGGGCGGACAGTGCGCCGCTGCGTGTCTAGATCGTGGCCGCGCAGCACCATGCTCGTGGGACAATGGTGAGTCGCAGCCCGCACTGGCGGGAGCCACCCCGAGCACCGGAGCCACTTCGTCGTGACACCCATTCCGAG
>JAATES010000116.1 GCA_015655615.1 Actinomycetales bacterium | reverse complement strand
TGATCGCTCTGCTGATCGCGCGGCGCATCGTGGCACCTTTGTCCCGGCTCACGTTGGCGGTCGGACAGGTCCGGGAAGAACTGCCCCGTCTGGTGGAGCAGGTGGCGGTCCCAGGCGAATCCCCTGACCTGGTCTTCGAGCCGATCCCGGTCGAGTCCGGTGATGAGATCGGACAGCTGGCCGCAGCCTTCAACGACGTGAACGACACGACCATCCGGGTGGCGACGGAGCAGGCCGCCTTGCGTGGCTCCATCGCGGAGATGTTCGTCAACGTCGCGCGCCGGGATCACGCTTTGCTGAACAGGCAGTTGTCGTTCCTCGATGAGCTTGAGAGGACCGAGGAGGACCCCTCGGTCCTCTCGAACCTCTTCCGGCTGGACCACCTTGCGACCCGGATGCGGCGTAACTCGGAGTCGCTGCTGGTGCTCGCCGGAATCGACTCCGGCCGACGGGTGCGCGAGCCGATGCCGTTGTCCGACGTGGTCCGCACGGCCTCATCGGAGATCGAGGCCTATGACCGGATGTCGCTGAAACTGGTCGTCGATCCCATGATGCTCGGCCACGTGGCACTGAGCGCTGCGCACCTGCTCGCAGAGTTGCTGGAGAACGCCACCATGTTCTCCGACCCCTCGCAGCCCGTTGACGTCACCACGCACGCCGACCAGGAATACGTCAGCGTAGCCATTCGTGATCACGGACTCGGCATGTCGGCTGAGGAGATCGAGGACGCGAACTCCAAGGTGGCCTCGCGGTCGGCTGCGGACATCGTCGGTGCCCAGCGCCTCGGGCTCTATGTGGTCGGCCGCATCGCGGATCGTCTGCGTGCTCGGGTGATCTTCGACGTGGCGCCTGATGGCGGGACCCTGGTGGTGACGGCTTTTCCGCGGGAGCTGTTCGTGGCGGACTCGGTCGGTGTCGACGGGGACTTCGATGACACCACCACGGTGGCGCCGTCGAAGGTCATTCGCGACGCCGCGGCCATCGCCGAGTCGGACGACTGGGTTCCGCCCGTGCCGGTCGCGGCGGTCGACCTGGCTGCACTGACCGATGGCGAGACCTCATGGGGGATGCCACGGCGGCGTGCACAGGGCGGTTCTGAGTCTGAGGGGGGCAGCGGCGAGGCCGACCTGTCCGTGGCCGACAGCACGGCAATCGACGCCACCCTCGATGAAGCCGACATCGTGCTGCCGGAGCTGTCTGGCCCGAGTGACGAAGAGATCGCGCTGGCGGGAGACCAATCGGAGGCCGCCTGGCAGCCGCTGCGGCGTGTGGGCGACGACGATCAGCAGCATCTGCCGTCGCGGTCGGGTGCCACGCCGGATTCGCTTCCGACGAGGCAGCCTGCGGCCGCCACGTCGGAACCCTGGGCGGGAGACTCCTCCGAGGAGGCCGCACCACTGGACACCGAGCGGCGCGCGGCCGTGTTCTCGAGTTTCCGGTCGCGTGATGCTCTCCTCGACGAGGACGCCTTCACGCCGGAGGCAGCGGCCAGCGAATGGGCCCCGACCTGGACACCGGACGGCGATTCAGTGGTGCTCGATCAGGATGCCGTTGCCGAGGCGGTCGAGCCGTATGTGCCTACGGAGCAGTTCCGCCCGGTGGAGTCCTTTGCGCCTCTGGCTCCGCCCCAGCCCGACGAGTCGTTTGTCATTGCGCAATCAGTTCCGGAGGCTCAGGACGCCGAGCCCGAGCTCGAGCCCGAGGCTCTGAGTGACGCTTCCGCTGAGCCTGCCAAGGTGATCGTTCCGAGGCACGCGACGAGCGAAGACCTCGAGCGGCTCATGCGCGAGTATGGGGGGCCCGAGGGAGTGTCCGCTGCCGTGACCGGGCCGCTGCCCATCGTCACTGCCGCAGATATCGCTGCGTATGCCCCAGAATTCGCCGAGCCACAAGAGGCGTCCGCGTCCGCGTCCGCGTCCGATGCCCAGTGGCAGCCGAGCGCTGACTGGAATGCTGGCGTTGTCGTGCCAGAGCTGGTTCCGGACAGCGAGCCCGTCGAGCCTCTCGATGGCGGGCTCGTGCCAGTGGAGCCAGAACCTGCTGAGCTTGCTGCGCCGCGGGAGCCAGACTCCGGCGCGTTCGATGTCGAGCCGGAACCCGCTGCCTCCGAATTCGCAGAGGCGCTGGGCCACGTCGGTTCAGTGCCGGTGCCGATCGTCACTGCTGAGCAGTTGCCGAGTTTTGCCGAGGTCGTGGCCGATCCTCCGGCGGACGTGGTGACCCCGGCGAAGAAGCGCGGGTTGTTTGCGAGGATCTTCGGCCGTCAGGACACGCCGGCCGACAGTGAGGTTACTGCGCAGGCCCCGACGGTGTTCTCGCCGCCAGCAGCTGAGCCTGACGTGAGTGGTCCGGCTGTGTCGGACGCGGAAGAGTGGGGCGGCGGTCAAGGGAGCTTCGCTTCTCTTGCCTTGCCGGATGGAGCAGAGACGCCGGGGGTCGCGGAATCGCCTGACCGCCCGACGATGGCATTCGCTCCCGAGGTGTCCGAGTCGCTGCCGCATGACGGTACGTTCGCGGACTTCGCACCGAGCAGGGCCGGGTCCGCACCGGGGGCGGAGCCGGCCGAGCCCTTCACCGAGGCGGTGTTGCCCGATGAACCGAGCATCCCGGAGGCGCCGCTCTATCAGGCTCCTGCGGTTCCGGCGGCCAGCGGCTGGAGTCCGGAGGCCATCGACTATTCGTCGCCGGACACGCCCCGGTCGATGTCCCCGGAGCTTGCCGCGATGCTGGCGTCGCGGGCCGACCTGCAGGATCAGGCATTGGCGGAGCTCAGCCAGCTGTCCAGCTACCGTCCGCAGGAAGTCAGTGCTCAGCCTGCCGGCGGACTGACCCGGCGCCAGCGTACGGAAGTCGCGGCACCAGCTGCCGATGACGGAGCGTCCCAGCACATCAACCGTGATGCGTCGGTGTTGCGCACCAGGCTGTCGGCGTTCCAATCAGGCACGGCGCGTGGCCGCCAGGCCGGCGCGAGTGAGGATGGCGACACCGTCGCCTCAAGTGAAGGCGGAGAAGACCCACATGACGGCTAGGTATCGCTTTTCCCGATTTGTCCAACCCTTCGCCAGGCACGAGGAGGCACGATGAGCGCTCTGAGCAGTGAAGCGACGAACTTTGGGTGGTTGCTCGACAATTTTGTCCACACGGTTCCTGGTACCCGTCACACCCTGGTGGTCTCCGCCGACGGTCTGCTGATGGCGATGTCGGAGAATCTCGATCGCACCCGTGGCGACCAGCTCGCCGCGATCGTGTCGGGTCTGTCCAGCCTGACACGTGGTGCGGCACGCGAACTCGACGCGGGTGCAGTCCGGCAGTCCATCGTGGAGATGGACCGGGGCTTCCTCTTCCTGATGAGCGTGTCCAACGGCTCCGTGCTGGCGGTGGTCGCCGAGCAGACCGCCGATGTCGGGCTGATCGGCTACGAGATGGCCAAGTTCGTCACTCGGACCGAGCAGACGCTGACTCCGCAGCTCATCACCGAGATGCGCGGCCAATTGCCAGTCGACGGGGCCCTGCGTCCTACTGACGGGTGACGACAGCGATGAATTCACCACAGAGTTCACGGCCCTCGGCTGGCGGGAGCGATGACCTCACCCGGACGGTGAGGCCCTACGCCGTCACGGGTGGCCGAGTACGTTCGAAGTCGTCTGAGCTGCCGCTGGAGACCTTGGTCTCGGCACTGCCGGCGGCGCAGCACGCGGTGGGACTCCCTCCTGAGAAGCGCACGATTCTTGCGAGCTCCATCGATAGCTACGTGTCCATTGCCGAGTTCTCCGCGTTGCTGAAGCTTCCCCTCGGCGTCGTGCGGATCCTGGTGTCGGATCTCAGCGATGCGGGTTATCTCGCCATCCATTCGTCGACCCCGGTCGACGTCAATACTGGCCACGGGGGCGCTAGCAGCCCAGCCTTGTCCCTGAG
>JAATES010000231.1 GCA_015655615.1 Actinomycetales bacterium | reverse complement strand
GTGGGGTGGTCCGGGTGCTGCCCCAGACGATGTGGCGACCAAGGCGGGGAACTACTGACGATGCGCACAGCGATTCACCCACCCGAGGTCGGCCATCTCTTCAGCCTATAGCGTCGGAAGGATGGGCCCGGATTCTGGGCGAGGCTGCGTCCGTACTTCGAGATGGTCATCCCCGGGTCACGGTCCGGCGGATGCGCATGGCGCGTTGGCTACCCGGTCCGCGTCAACTACCATGAAGGGGAAACCTCCCGTTAGGTCTTCCGTCGCTGGCAGGACGGGCACCCCGCTGGGCGGGAGGGAACATTCGCCGCGGCCATGCGACCGGGTCCGCGGGAACTGACTGGAACGGAGCGCAGCTTCGCGTGCACATGCCTCATCTCGCCGTTGCTCGGACCGCGAATGCGGCGAACGACCTCGCACCGGAGCCACCCGCGGACAGTTCTTCTCGCTGGCGTGAGATCAAAGATCGAGCCGGTGCCTATCTCGCCCTGACCAAGCCGCGGGTCATCGAATTGCTGCTGGTCGCGACGATCCCGACCATGATCCTGGCGCAGGGCGGGTTCCCCTCGTTGTGGCTCGTGGTGGCCACCTTGATCGGCGGCTACAGCTCCGCCGGAGCGTCAGGTGTGCTGAACTGCTACCTCGACCGGGACATCGACAGCAAGATGCACCGCACCAAGCGCCGACCGTTGGTCACCGGTGAGGTGTCGCCCCGGGCGGCTCTGGTCTTCGGATCCGCGCTGGGTGCCTTCGCCCTGGTGTGGTTCGCACTCACGGTCAATCTGCTGTCCGCCGGGCTGACCGCGATCGCGATGGCCATTTACGTCGTCGGGTACACGATCATCTTGAAGCGCCGCACTCCGCAGAACATCGTGTGGGGCGGCGCCGCCGGTTGCATGCCGGTCCTCATCGGCTGGTCGGCGGTCACCAATCGCATCGAGTGGCCCGCTGTGCTGCTGTTCCTGGTGATCTTCTTCTGGACTCCTCCGCACTACTGGCCGCTGTCGATGAAGTTCCGTGCCGACTATGCCCGTGCGGGTGTGCCGATGCTTCCGGTCGTGGCCGGCGATGTCAAGGTGGCTCGAGAGATCCTCGGCTATGCAGCCGCCATGATCGTCACGTCGTTGGTGCTGTGGCCGGTGGCCGGTATGACATGGGTCTATGGCGCCGCAGCGCTGCTGGCCGGTGGCTGGTTCCTGTGGCTGTGCCTCCAGCTCAACCGCCGGGCGACCCACCCCGAGCTCGGCAAGCTGGATGCCATGCGGGTCTTCCACGGCTCCATTACGTACCTCAGCGTGCTCTTCCTCGTCATCGCCGTCGACACCTTTCTGCCGTGGTGATTGAGGGCTATCTGGCTTACCTGCGGGTCGAACGCGGACTCGCCGAGAACTCACTGTCGGCCTATCGCCGGGACCTGGCGCGCTATCAGGCCTTCTTGACGGCGAATGGACTCGTCGTGGAGCAGGTCGCACCCGCACACGTCGCCGACTACGTCATGGCCATCCGAACGGGCGCGGACGGGGGAGCCCCGCTGTCGGCCGCCTCGACGGCGCGCTCCCTGGCAGCGGTGCGGGGCCTGCACAAGTTCCTCGAGGCCGAGCAGGTCACGGCCTCGAACCCGGCCTTGGAGGTGCATCCTCCGAGCATTCCCGACCGTCTGCCCAAGGCCATGACCGTCCCCGAGGTGGAGTTGCTGCTGGCCGCCGCGGGGGATGACGGCCCCTCCGGTCTGCGCGACCGCGCCCTGCTGGAGCTGCTCTATGGCACCGGTGCCCGCATCTCAGAAGCTGTGGGGCTCGACGTCGACGATCTCGACCTCGACCCCGAGTTCGGTGCGGTGCGGCTCCTGGGAAAGGGCTCCAAGGAGCGCATCGTGCCGCTGGGATCCTATGCACGAGCGGCAGTGGAGGCCTATCTGGTGCATGCTCGTCCGCTGCTGAGCGCGAGCGGCAGGGGAACGCCTGCCGTGTTCCTGAACCTGCGGGGCCGCCGGCTGAGCCGCCAGAGCGCATGGGCGGCCTTGCAGGCCGCCGTGGCGCGTGCGGAACTGCCTGCCCGCACGCATGTGTCGCCGCACACCCTGCGCCACTCCTTCGCGACCCACCTGCTGCAGGGCGGTGCGGACGTGCGGGTGGTCCAGGAGCTGCTGGGGCATGCCTCGGTGACCACCACGCAGATCTACACCCGGGTGACGCCCGACCATCTGCGTGAGGTCTACACCACTGCGCATCCCCGAGCGCTCTGACGGTGCCGGACCGGACGGACACGACGTGAGCGGGGTTGCTTGCGGTAGCGTGATGGGGTGACAAGCAAGGTGACGCCGGCTGCCTCGGCCCAGGAATCCCCGTCCCTCGTCGACGCCGGAACCCCGGAGAGACTCGATGCGGTCGGGCGCCCGATGCCTGAGTTCCCGGAGCCTGCTCCGTTGCGCGGTCACGGTCCGGCCCGGATCATCGCGATGTGCAATCAGAAGGGCGGCGTGGGCAAGACCACGACCACCATCAACCTCGGGGCCGCGCTGGCGGAGTACGGCAGGCGGGTGCTGATCGTCGATTTCGACCCCCAGGGCGCCGCCAGCGTCGGGCTCGGAGTTCCCACCCATGACCTCGAGCAGACGGTGTACGACCTGCTGATGAGCAGCAAGGCGGACGTCAGGGAGATCATCTGCCGCACCGCACTGCCCGATCTCGATGTCTTGCCGGCAAACATCGACCTGTCAGCCGCAGAGGTGCAGCTGGTGGGCGAGGTCGCACGCGAGTCCGTGCTGAGCAGAGCGCTGCGTCCCGTGCTGGACGACTACGACGTGATCCTGGTGGACTGCCAGCCGTCACTCGGCCTGCTGACGGTCAACGCGCTGACTGCCGCTCATGGCGTGCTGATCCCGTTGGAGTGCGAGTTCTTCGCATTACGCGGTGTCGCGCTCCTGGTCGAGACCATCGAGAAGGTCAGTGACCGGCTCAATCCGCGACTCACGGTGGACGGTATCATCGCGACCATGTTCGACTCGCGCACGCTGCACTCCCGCGAGGTCATCGCCCGGGTGCACGAAGCCTTCGGTGACACCCTGCTGCACACCGTGATCGCGCGCACGGTGAAGTTCCCCGACGCTTCGGTGGCTGCTGAGCCGATCACGACGTTCGCTCCGAATCACGCCGGAGCCATCGCCTACCGGCAGCTCGCCCGTGAACTGATCGCGCGTGGCGACGCCGCCTGAGCTGTCCCGCGATACTGCGGACGCCGGCACGGCGGACCGCCCGGACTCCGCGGCGGTCTTCACGGTCCGGCTCAGTCACTTCTCCGGCCCCTTCGATCTGCTGCTCTCCTTGATCGCCAAGCATCAGCTCGACATCACCGAAGTGGCACTCGCCCAGGTCACCGACGAGTTCGTGGCGATGATCCGCACCGCCGACGACTGGACCCTGGACGCCGCCAGTGAGTTCCTGGTGATCGCCGCAACCCTGCTCGACCTCAAAGCCGCCCGGCTCCTCCCCGCCACCGGAGAAGAGGACCCAGAGGACCTCGAACTGCTCGAGGCAAGGGATCTGCTCTTCGCGCGACTGCTGCAATACCGTGCGTACAAACAGATCGCCGCGCAGGTGCAGACCCGGCTGCGGGCCGAGAGCCGCTGGTTCCCGCGGGC
>JAATES010000309.1 GCA_015655615.1 Actinomycetales bacterium | reverse complement strand
GGTGCTCTCGGAGGTGGGATATTACGTCGAGCGATCCGACTTGCTGACGTTGGCCGACCGGATCCGCCGGTCCCTGGCGCCGGACGGGGTGGTGTTGCTGTGCCACTGGCGCCACGCGATTCCCGGCTCGGAGCTCACGGGGGACAGCGTGCATCGCGTCCTGATCCGGGCCTTGGGCCTCGTCCAACTGGTTCACCACGTGGAGGCGGACTTCGTCTTGGACGTTCTCAGCGTGGACGGACGTTCGGTGGCGCAGCGCGGCGAGCTCATATGACCGGCCGCACCTTCCGGGAGCCGAGCGGTGCAGGGCGGTCTCGATCGGTCATCCGGCACGTCGTGGTGGTCGTTCCGGCACATGATGAGGAGGATCTGGTCGAACGGTGCCTCGGGGGGCTTGAGGGCGCGCGAAGCCGGGCATGGGCGGCAGGGCTGACGGTCGATCTCGTCCTGGTGCTCGATGACTGCACCGACCGGACCGCGCAGATCGCGTCCAACTGAGGCGTCGCTGACCTCAGGGTGCTCCCGGTCGAGGCGAGGTCGGTGGGCTTGGCACGTGCGGCTGGCGTGCGCTCTGCACTGGTCCGGGTGGAGCGGCCGATGTCAGAGGTGTGGGTCGCGTCGACAGACGCCGATTCCAGGGTGTCCCCGGACTGGATCGTGGGGCATGTCCGCCATGCCGATCATGGTGCCGACCTGGTGATCGGCACGGTTCACCCGGATCTGGCCGATCTGAGCGAGCCGCAGCGGCGGGCCTGGCTGGCCACGAGGACTCCGGGACGGGCCAACGGACACGTGCACGGTGCGAACCTCGGGATCCGCGCCGACGCCTACCTGGCAGCGGGTGGCTTTGGCCCGGAGTCTTGCCACGAGGATGTCAATCTGGTGGATCGGGTTCGTGCGTCGGCTCCGGAGCGGGTGCTGGCCGTGGCAGACGTGGACGTTCTGACGTCAGGACGCCTTCAGGGAAGGACGCCCGGGGGATACGCCCGGTATCTGCGGGAGGATCTGGTCAGTACGGCGGTTCAGGATCAGTCGGGGGCAGTCACCCCATGGATCTAGACTCCGGTTTTGGGGGCGTGGGCGTGCTTACCGTCGTCCATGACCGCCTCACCGCGTGCCACCATGCCGGCGACGTCGGAAAGCTTGAGCTGCTTGAGGAACAGGCTGACGACGAATCCGGCGGCGAGGATCGGGACCAGGTACCAGAACGCCGGGGCCAGGGCATCGGCGTAGGCGGTGATGATCCCGTGGTGCAGCTCTGGATTGGTCGTGGCGAGGCCGTTGATGACCTCGGGGGTCAAGGAGGCTTCGGAGCTGCCTGCGGTGCCCTGAGGCAAGACGGACCGCAGGCCGTCGGCGAGCCGGGAGGTGAAGATGGTGCCGAACAGGGCGGCACCCATTGACCCGCCGATCTCGCGGAAGAACGAGTTGGCGCTCGTGGCCACGCCGATCTCGTGGGGATCGACCGCGTTCTGCACGGCGAGGATGATGTTCTGCATCACCAGACCCATGCCGGACCCCATGACGAACACCATCAGGCCGAACACCCATAGCGGGGTGTCGACTGAGAGCTGGGTCAGCCAGATCAGACCCAGGGTCGCCACCATGGTCCCGGCGATGGGGAAGGCGCGGTACCGTCCGGTCCGGTTGATGATGATGCCGGAGGTGATGGCCATGGACATCATGCCCGCCATCATGGGGATCAGCAGCAGGCCGGACTCTGTGACGCTGGCTCCCTTGGACATCTGCAGGTAGGTGGGCAGGAATCCGATGGCCGCGAACATGCCGAGCCCCAGCACGAATCCGATGATCGTCGTGAGGGTGAAGGTGGGGTTGTGGAAGAGCCGCAGCGGAAGGATCGGCTCGGCCACCCGCAATTCGATGACGATGAATGCCGCAGTGGCGATGATCGTGAGGGCGGTCAGCCCCAGCAGCCAGGGGCTGGACCAGTCATAGCGCCCGCCGGAGGAGATCGACGTCCAGCTGGTGAAGAGCACCAGACCCGAGGTGGCGACCACCATCGTGGCGATTCCGCCGACGTCGATGGGACGGTCGGACTTGTGCGAGGGCAGCTGGAGCGTGAAGTAGGCGATGGCAAACGCGATGATGCCGATGGGGATGTTGATGGCGAAGCACCAGCGCCAGCCCGGGCCTTCGGTGAACCAGCCCCCCAGCAGCGGCCCCGCAATGGCCGCTAGCCCGAACACGCCGCCCATGGGGCCCATGTACTTGGCGCGGTCCTTGGCGGGGACGATGTCGGCGATGATGGCCATGGCCAGGATCATCAGGCCGCCCCCGCCCAGGCCCTGGATGCCGCGGAAGACGACCAGCCAGCCGAAGGAGGGCGTGAAGGTGGCGCCCACGGAGGACACGGTGAACAGCGCAATGGCGCCCAGCAGCAGCCAGCGTCGGCCGAAGAGGTCACCGAACTTGCCGTAGAGCGGCATGACGATGGCCGCAGCGAGGATGTAGACGGTGATGAGCCAGGACTGATGGGCGACACCATCGAGCTCGCCGACGATGGTAGGCAACGCGGTCGAGACGATCATCTGGTCGAGGGACGAGAGGAACATGCCGGCGATGAGTGCGGAGAAGATGAGCCAGATGCGTCGTTGGTTCAGCACGATCGGCTCACGTGCGAGGGTGGGGGATGAAGGTGACATGTCACCCTTTCGTGATTTTTTGGACAGGGTGCCCGTGACAGCATCACAGCACAGGTCTGCCCATGCTGTCAGGGGAAAATCGAGTGGGCGGAGACAGAGATGCGGGTGATCAGTGGAGCGCCGCACCCAGAATGCGGGCCGCACGGGATACGTGGTCGGACGGCTGGCCCTGGTGGTCACTGTGCTGCCAGGCGACCACGCTGGCCCGGATGAGGGACATGACCAGCAAGGTCACGATCTCGACCTCGGCCGGTGGCGCCTCGGAGCCGAGTCGTTCCGCCACGAGCCCGGCCAGCAGGGCGTGCTCGAGTTCCATCCACGCGATCTGGCGAACCATCAGGCGAGGCTCCTGCCCGATGAAGTCGAGCGCTTCTTTGAAGTCCTCGCACCGCGCCGAGGGGTAGCCCAAGGAGGACTCGACCAGGGCGACGATGTCGGACGCCAGCGTGCCATGCGGCCCGCCGGCGGTGAAGATCCGGGCGGAGTCGGGATCGATCGTGGTGTTCCCGACGCCCAGGATGGCGTCTTCCTTGGCGTCGAAGTAATTGAAGAACGTGCGGCGTGACACCTCTGCGGCAGCACAGATCTGCTCGACGGTCACGGTGTCCAAGCCATGGTCTCGCGTCAGGCTCCGTGCGGCCCGCACCAGGGCCATGCGGGTGTGCTGCTTTTTTGCCGCACGGAGGGTCGCTGGCGCCGCGCCGGGCCTGGGTGCGGGTGCCGCCGTGGTTGCGGTGCTGTGGAGCGTCAGCGTGGACATGACAAGATTATTGCACACAGTGCAGACATGCACTGTGTGCAATCCGAGTGACGAACATCACTCCGCAGGCGACGGGCTTGGCCTAGGTGCCTGCGGAGAAACCTAGGTGCCTGCGGGGAAGCCCAGCTGGCGCCAGGCCTCGTAGATCGCGATCGAGGCACTCGAGGTCAGGTTGAGGGAGCGGCGCTGTGCCAGCATGGGGATGCGCACCTGCCCGGTGATGCGCGGATGTGCGAGGACCTCGGAGGGCAGGCCGGTGGGCTCCGGGCCGAAGAGCAGGACATCCTCAGGCCGGTAGGAGACCTCGGTGTACCGCTGTGTGGCCTGCGTCGTGAAGGCGAAGACCCGGGCTCCGGGAGCCGTGGCGAGCAACGCCTCGAAGCTGGGGTGGACCGTCACGGACGCGAGGTCGTGGTAGTCGAGGCCCGCCCTGCGCAGTTTCGGTTCGGAGAGGTCGAATCCCAGTGGTTCGACCAGATCCAGGCGTGCACCGGTGACTGCGGCAAGCCGGATCGCATTGCCGGTGTTCTGGGGGATTCGCGGTTCGTAGAACGCGATTCTCGGGAGTGTGGTCACGCAGCCATTGTCTCGCGAGTCGTCGTACAGTGACGAGATGACCTCGCATTCCGAGGACGCCGCAGGTGCGCAGCGTCCTGCTCCCGCGCCCGCTGTCTCCATCCGATCGGCGTTGCCGGCGGATGTCTCGGCAGTCGACCAGCTGGTGCAGCCCTACGCTGAACGGCGCATCCTGCTGCCGAAGGAGATGGTCGGCTACTACGAGGCTGTTCAGGAGTTCCTCGTGGCTGACGCCGGACCTGCCGGCGAACCCCGCGTCGTGGGTTGCGGTGCCCTCCATGTGATGTGGAACGACCTGGCAGAGATCAGGACGCTCGCGGTAGCGCCGTCCGTCCGCGGCACGGGCGTGGGGCGGCTGCTGGTCGAGGGTCTGCTGGACCGGGCACGCCGGTTGGGCCTGAGCCGGGTCTTCTGCCTGACCTTCGAGGTCGACTTCTTCGTGCGCCAGGGCTTCCGTGAGATCGAGGGGACGCCGGTGCGGCCGGAGGTCTACGCGCAACTGCTGCGATCACACGACGACGGCGTTGCCGAGTTCCTGGATCTCGCACGGGTCAAGCCCAACACCCTGGGAAACTCCAGGATGCTCATCGAGCTGAACGGCGGCGGCGCGGCGGTCTAGCACGACGCGCGTGATAGGCCTCTCGCTCCGGGGCTGTCAAGCATGTCCTGTAGGCGAGACGTTTCGTCTTGCACGCCTTTAGTAAGGGTAGCCTCTCCTATGGAGGACGACTGCGAGCCGATGTGGCTCGGGACTCCGATGTGAGGAGGCACTGTGAACGGCAACGCGGTCGATCAGACCGGAGCAAGGCGATTCTTCGCCGGACTGGTAGCCATGGTCTTGGTGGCGCTGGGTCTGGTGGCAGCTCCAGCAGCTCAGGCGGCCAGCACCCCCATCGCCGGGGCGGCCCTCTTCTGGGGCGGGTCATGGGTGCAGCAGGGCATCGCCTACGCCAATGGTTGCGATCATTTCAGCGCAGGGATCTCCGATGGCTCATCCGCGGCATACAGCGCGCACGAGGGCAATGTCTACGTGCTCCGAGAGCTCGCCGATGGGACGTTGGGCACCGTCGGCTGGTCAAACCGTTGCGACTACCTGGGTGTGGCAGGCGCCGACGGCGATGCCACGAACGGGCAGCGCATCGTCTTCACCGAGGGAGCCGGCACGCAGCAGGACGATGGGTCGTTGACCATCACCTGGCAGGGTGACGCCTCTGTGAACGCCTACGGCGGTCTGGCGCCGTGGAGCATCAGCGACCCCGTGCTGAAGGTCGACTCGAGTGGAAAGGGCCAGATCACGGCCACGCTGTCCGGCTTCGCGACCAGCCAGGCCTCAGCCGGCTCCAAGACGCCATTGAACGCCGTCGAGAATGCGGTGATCGCGAACCTCACCGGAGTCCACCTGGACGATCAAGGCGTCATCCAGGTGACGCCCGACTTCGTCGGAGTCGACTACTTCCCCTTGAACAAGACGGGTGACCCGGCGCTGGGGCGCAGCACAGTCTCCGCTGTGCCGGCCTCTCGGAAGACCGACGGGCAGGTCTGGGGTGCCTGGCCGGAGTCCTTCGTCGACTTCCAGTACCAGACGGGATTGTCCTCCTATTGGCACACGTCCGGTGGCAGCTCCGATAGTCACAAGGGACCCGTCGATGTGGAGGTGCGCACGGACTTCGACCTTCCAGAGCTGACGCCGACCATCACCCGGGGCGTCCCGTCGGTCACCGCGAGCACCGGTGAGCACGTCGTCCTGCACGCTCCGCTGGTGGCCAACCCGGTTCCCGCCGTGCAGTGGCAGTCCCGCGCAGGGAGCAGCAGCGCCTGGCAGACCATCGCGGACGAGTCGGGCCTGGAGCTCGACCTCGGTGCGGTCACCGATCAGGCCAACGGGACTCAGTACCGTATCGGAGTCGCCTCCGGCGATTCGATCACCTATTCCGGAGCGGGCACCCTGACGGTGGTGCCCGTTGCGGGCC
>JAATES010000061.1 GCA_015655615.1 Actinomycetales bacterium | reverse complement strand
GTCGGCGGTGAGGCCGGGCTGCTCGACGAGGACGGCAACCCGCCGAAGACCAAGGAGATCCTGGTCGTCGACTCGATCGCGGCTGCTGCCGGTGGTGCAGCGTCGGTGTCGTCCAACACCAGTTACGTGGAGTCGGCCGCCGGAGTCGGGGATGGAGCCCGCACCGGTCTGGCGTCGGTGGTCACCGGCATAGCCTTCCTGCTTGCCACGTTCCTGGCGCCGCTGGTCAACATGGTGCCGTCCGAGGCTGCCGCGCCTGCGCTGGTGGCAGTGGGGTTCCTGATGGCGACTCAGGTCGCCAACATCAACTGGAAGAGCTACGAGATCGCCGTTCCGGCCTTCCTCACGCTCGCCTTGATGCCGTTCACCTACTCCATCACCACCGGGATCGGGGCGGGTGTGATCTCCTGGGCGATCATCAAGATCGCCACCGGGAAGATCCGCCGCATCCACCCGCTGATGTGGGTGGCCACGGCGATGTTCGTGGCCTACTTCCTGATCGGCCCGCTGAAGTCGGCCGCAGGGATCTAGCGGACGCCGCTGGCCGAGCCACCGCAGCCGGGCGACCCGACCGCTAGAAGTTCAGTGTTGCGACGAACTCGGGCAGGTCCGCTGACACCAGGAGTCCCAAGGGTGGTCCGAACGCCTTTCCGGATGCGGTCAGCATCACGGCAGTCGGCGGACGTGGGTTGCGCAGCAGTGCCACGACCTCGGCGGCGGTGGTCTCCGGTCCCGCGAAATGGACGTGTTCGTGCCCTTCGGTGAAGGGCAGGACGTCGCGGACACGGGCATTCTCGATGACGGCATCGCCCGATTCGTCCAGATGCTGTGCCAGCCAGCGCGCGATCGAGTTGGTGGTGAGCAGGCCTGCGAACACGCCGGAGTCGTAGACCGGGAGCTGTGAGAAGGACCGGCCCCGCATCTGTGCCACCCAGGGTCCGAGTGCGTCGCCACTCGACGCCCGGACGATGGCACTGGAGGCCAGCCGGATGGCGGGCGTGGGCTGGTGGATCTCCTGGAGGACCCGCCGCGCCTGCGACAGCAGGGTGATACCGGGCAGCGTCGGGGGAGTCCCGGTCGAGTCCCTGGTGTGGCTGAGCGAATCCTGTTGCGCCGACAGGTGCCATAGGACGTTCGTATAGAACTGGGCCGTGGTGTCGCCGGCCTCGATGGCCGCCCGTGCGACCGGTCCCAGCCCGTGCACTCGTTCCAGGTGGTGGCGCTCTCGCAGGGCAGACTCGATCTTGCCGGTCAGACTCAGGAGGTCGGCGGCCGCATCGGTCGTCGTAGGCATCGGAGGGCTCCTTTCTCGGCATCGGGGTGAATGAGCCGGAAGGGATGGTCCGGCTTGTTAGGTGGTGGCGCGCGTGCGGGACTCCAGGGAGATCTGCTCGCGCACCTGGCGCTTGGCGCGTTGCAGGATTCCCGCCATGCCGCGGAGCCGCAACGGGCTCACAGCCTGCCCCAGGCCGATCCAGGTGGGGTAGTCGTCTGGCACCGCCTGGACCTGCTCGGGCGTGAGACCGTCGAGGCCTTGGGCGAGGATCGAGGCGAAGCCACGGGTGGTCGGAGCCTCCTGGGGGGCCGTCGCATACAGATGGACCGTGCGGTCGGAGTCGACCTCTGCGAAGGCGCGAACCGGGGACTGACACTCTTCTACACGTTCCAGCAGGCCCGGCGCGTACTGGTAGCGCTCTGGCAACTCAGGGAGCTCACGCGAGAACTCCAACAGAAGCTGGAGGCGATCACGCTCGGCCAGCGCCAGGAAGTCCTCGCGAATCTCGGCGAGGACTGGCGGCAGATCGCCGAGGGCGGAAGCATCGGGCATGGTCCGATCCTCCCACGTGACGTGTGCATGTGCCAGGACTGCTCGACTGGCGGGATGGCGGTGGTCTCGAGGTCGCCCGGAATACCCGGGCAGTCGCTGAGTGTTCTTCCGCTCGGCCGAGCCTGCGATCCCGCATGGATCCGAGCAGGTCGGAGTCGGGACCGTGGCCGCGACAACGGGCAGTACCCACTGGCGATCTGGCCACGTCGAGACGACCGAGCTGTGTCCCTCATGTCCTCCCCAGGACACCCGGGCGCAGTATTGTCATACATCTGTACTAACTATGCGGCGTGAGCCGCTCTGTCATGGTGACCAGCTCCGGGTCGGACTGATCGCCATGCAGTTCATCTGAGAGACGGAGTGGGGATGACCAGTATTTCGCCTGTCACCGTGGACGGTGGCCCATCGCAGCAATCGGGAGGAGGCGTGACGGCCAATCCCGGAGTCGACCTGCGGGGACGCGGCCCGTGGAGCGTGCTCCCGCCGTTGGTCCTCGGATTCTTCATGATCATGGTGGACACGACCATCGTGAACATCGCCGTGCCGTCCCTGGTGAAGACGTTCGACACCTCGCTGACCGCAGTGGGCTGGGTCAACAGTGCCTACTTGCTCTCGTTTGCGACCTTGCTGCTCGTGTCAGGCCGATTGGGAGATCGGTATGGCCCGCGACCGTTGTTCATGGCCGGGCTGGTGACCTTCACCTTGGCCTCGCTGTGGTGCGGGCTCTCGGGCTCGATCACCATGCTGATCATCGCGCGGGCCGTTCAAGGGGTGGGTGCGGCTTTGATGACTCCGCAGACGATGGCCGTGATCACTCGCGTCTTCCCACCAGCCAAGCGCGGTGCGGCCATGGGCGTGTGGGGCGGGGTGGCCGGACTGGCCACGATCACCGGGCCGGTTCTTGGCGGAGTGCTCGTGGAGTCGTGGGGGTGGGAGTGGATCTTCTACGTCAACATCCCCGTCGGGGTGATCGCACTCGTCCTCGCGCTGCGATTCGTGCCCCGGCTCCCGACGCATGTGGCGTTCTTCGACTGGTGGGGTGTGGCGTTGTCGGCGCTCGGGCTGTTCGCGGTGATCTTCGGGTTGCAGGAGGGCGAGACCTACCACTGGGGGACTGTGCATGGCCTGCTCTCGATCCCGCTGATCCTGGTGGTCGGAGCCGTGCTGCTGGTCACGTTCTTGTGGTGGCAAGCCCGTATCGGCGAGCATGCGCTGCTGCCGCTGAGCCTTTTCACGCACCGTAACTTCGCGCTGGCCAACGTGGCGGGTATGGCCATCTCCTTTGCGATGATCGGTCTGTTCTTCCCGCTGACGCTGTTCTTGCAGGAGACTCTGGAGCTGTCGCCGCTGCACGCGGCGCTCGTGAACCTCCCGGGGTCGTTGGTCTCTGGGATCGTGGCACCCTTGGCTGGCCGGCTCTCGGACAGGGTCTCCGGTAAATGGGTGACCGGGGCCGGCTTCCTGGTCCTCGCTGCTTCCATGCTGTGGGTGCATGCCATCATCGCCCCGGGGATGAGTGCCAGCGAGTTCTACCCGCCCATGGTGGTGTTCGGCATCGGGACCGGGCTGGTGTTCTCACCGCTGGCGAACCTGGCGACCGGGGGGCTGGACCATCGCACGGCGGGAGCGGGAGCCGGCGCCTTCAACACCACCCGTCAGGTCGGTGGTGTGATCGGCTCGGCCGCCATCATCGCGGTGCTCACCTCGCAACTCGCCTCCGCGATTCCAGCCGGATCGAGCATCGAGGTGGCCAACCAGGGCTTCGCGGATGCTGTGGGCGCCACGCTCTGGCTGGTGATCGGGGTGTTGTTGCTGGGTGCGGCTGCAGCGGCCTTCATGACCCGCACCGTGCGGGCAGACCCGCTCGAGCAAGCGCCCGGCCAGCGCAGCTAGGGCACCTCTCGCGCGCCTCCACGGTGTTGGTCGCTGCCCGGTCAGTCGCTGCCCGGCGACCGGTGTAGGGGCGTGCGGAAGGCCGCGGGGCGGGCTCGGATTCCATAGAGGATTCCGAGTCCGCCCCGCGGCCTTCCGCTGGGGCTCAGACGCCGGCGAGCTCGCCTGCCTGCTCGCCCTTGACGATCGGGACGCGCACGGCGTTGCCCCACTCGGTCCACGACCCGTCGTAGTTCTTGACGTTCTCGAGGCCGAGCAGGAAGTGCAACGCGAACCAGGTGTGGCTGGAGCGCTCGCCGATGCGGCAATAGGTGATGACCGCGTCGTCCGTGGTCAGTCCCAGGCCACCCTCCTGGTAGATGGCGGCCAGTTCGGCGCGGGTCTTGTACGTGCCGTCCTCGGCGACCGCGGTGGCCCAGGGGACGTTACGCGCCGTGGGGATGTGGCCCCCGCGCAGCACACCTTCTTCGGGGTAGTCGGGGATGTGCAGACGCTCTCCCGTGTACTCCGGAAGCGAGCGGATGTCGACCAGCGGGCCTTGCCCGATGTGCGCGAGCACGCCCTCCTTGAACGAGCGATAGGTCTCGTCGTCCCGCTCCACGACCGGGTACTCGGCAGCCTCCGGGGTGGAGGCGTCGGTGGTGAGCTCACGGCCTTCGGCGATCCACTTGCCGCGTCCGCCATCGAGCAGGCGGACGTCGTTGTGGCCGTAGATCGTGAACACCCAGGCCGCGTAGGCCGCCCACCAGTTGTTCTTGTCGCCGTAGAGCACGATCGTCGTGTCTTGTGAGATCCCCTTGGACCCGAGCAACTCGGCGAACTTCTCGCCGGAGATGTACTCGCGGATGTCGGGATCGTTGAGGTCGGTGTGCCAGTCGATCTTGACGGCGCCCGGAATGTGACCGGTCTCGTAGAGCAGCACATCCTCGTCAGACTCGACGACGACGAGGCCGGCGTCGTGGAGGTGCTCGGCGAGCCACTGGGTGGTCACCAGCCGCTCCGGGTGGGCGTACTCCTGGATGCGAGTATCGGTGTCGATCGGTGCAGTCATGGGATTCCCCTCGTCGAGAGTGAGCGCGTTGTCTCCTGCACTGTAGAGCGGCCGCATGGGGAATCGAGGGGAAATCGGCTAGCCATATCGAAATGTGAGACGATCTATCGGTTCTTGACGGAATAATGCGGAGAATCTGCCCGGTGTCGTCTCAATCAGCGGGATCGGTCGTGGAGAGGTGACGCTCGAGGTGCCCGG
>JAATES010000358.1 GCA_015655615.1 Actinomycetales bacterium | reverse complement strand
GTCCCGCTCAACCTCGAGTACAAGCTCGAGGTCTGGGACTCGCCCAACTCCGCCGGAATCATCATCGACGCCGTGCGTGCCACGAAGATCGCCCTGGACCGGGGCATCGGCGGACCGATCCTGTCGGCTGCGACCTACTTCATGAAGTCCCCGCCCGTCCAGCATGAGGACACCGAAGGCCGCGCCCTCGTCGAAGCCTTCATCCGCGGTGACGTCGAGCGCTGATACGCCGTCGAACGTAAGGTGAGGGGTCCGGACATGCTTTTCGTCCGGGCCCCTCGGCCGTAGCGCAGCGCAGGAGGCCATTCACCGCACCCGCGGGATAGCGGCCGGGTTCTCAGTCCCGAAGCGTTGCGATCGGCACGACGTTCACACCGTCGGGCCGCCGGTGCGCGAATCCCGCACCGGTGATCACCGTCAGTGCAGCCGGTGCTCCCGCCTTGTCGAGGTCGACCGCGTCGGCGAGACGGAGCAGCGAATGCGCGCCCGCGGCGATCCCACCTTGGCCGAGCTTGACCTCGAAGGCGGCCCACGTTCCGTCGGGCTTGTGCACGATGGCATCGCCCTCGCGTCCAGTGGAGTCACGGTAGTGGCTCACTGCCGCGCCCTGAGCCTGAGCATAGATCCGCAGGTCTCGGACCGCGAGTGATTCGAAGAGGAACCCCAGGTACCGAAGGTCGCGCACCAAGCCCGGCACATCTGCTCCGAGCGTGGCCACGGCGATCGACGGGTCAACGAAATGTCGCTTGGGGGACTTCCGCAACGTAGCCGAAGAACGCAGGTGGGTCGACCATGCGGGCTGGTCCTCGATGACCATCAGGCGATCTAGCGCATGGAGATACTCCATCACGGTGTCACGCGCCAGCGGCCCACTCGCACCACCGACATCCGAGGCGAGCGTCGCCACGGGCGCCTCCGTGGCGACATTCCGGGCCAGCGACTGCAGCAGCAACCTGATGCGCGCCGGGTCTCGGCGTGTTCCGGACACCCGGCTCAGGTCGACGTCGGCGATGAGGTCGACGTAGTCGCCCACCGCAGCCGCCGCGTCGCTCACCTCGTCGTCCTGCAGCGCTGGCCAACCACCCACCGTGATCCGGGTGGCGTTCTCCTCTATCGTGGCATCGACCATCCCCGACGACGGCGCCGCACCAGCCAACAGGGAGCCCAGCGAGACCTCACCGGTGGAATGGCCCGACTCCCATAGCGACATCGGCCGCATCCGCATACGCGAGATCCTGCCCGCACCGGAGTGTTGTGCTACATCCTCGACCGGGTTCGTCGAGCCGGTGAGGATGAACTGCCCCTTGTTCCTTCGATCATCGACTGCTCGCCGCACATAGTTCCATAGCGCCGGTTCCGCCTGCCATTCATCGAGCAACCGCGGCGTCGCACCGCCGAGCAGACGTCCTGGGTCGACCTCCATGGTGGGGCCGACGGCGGGGTCGGTGTCCACACGAAGCTCGCTGGCACTGAGCTGACGAGCGCTCTCGGTCTTCCCACAAGCTTTGGGGCCCTCGATGAGCACTGCACCAGCACGGGCCAGACGAGACTTCAGCTCGGCGTCGCTCACCCGTGGCCGGTAGTCCACTGTCTCCTCCTCACCAGTCCCTGCCAGCGTGGTCGACAGTTTGCCAGGCTTTCGGTCGACACTTTGACAGACTATCAGTCGACAGATTGTGGGCGCTGTAGTCGACGCCCAAGCATCCGGCTTCCTGAGGGGTCGGTCACGGGACCCACCCGTCATGGCTCTCGGCTGACGCCCGGCACCATGACCGCCGACCGTCGTCGGCGCCTTCAGGACTGGCGCAGCGCGCCCGTCAATGCGGTGACTAGCACGTCGATCTCAGACTCGGTCACGGTCAGCGGCGGCGCGAGTCGCACCGTGGTGGTGTGGGTGTCCTTGGCCAGCACGCCGGCATCCAGCAACCGCAGGCACACCTCGCGAGCCGTGCCGACCTGGGGATCGATGTCGATGCCGAACCACAGGCCCACTCCTCGCACCTCGGTCAGACCGCGCCCCAGCAGGGCATCGAGCTGCGCGCGCAGCACCGCACCACTCTCGGTGGCCCACCGCTGGTAGTCCCCGGTGGACAGCAGCTCCACCACCGCACGCCCGACCGCGGCTGCCAACGGGTTCCCGCCGAAGGTCGATCCGTGTTCGCCGGGGTGCAGCACCCCGAGCACGTCGGCCGCAGTGGTGATCTCGCACAATTCGGTCAACTACCCGGCCGGCTCCTCGGCGCCAGGTGACTCCCACAGCGAGTGTCGCCGGCCACTCAAAGTCTCCCGACCGATCCATGAGTGCCTCGGCGAGACTCAACGTCTTGACGCTCACGCCACTACTCCACTACCTTGCGAGTCATGAGCATTGATGCCGCCTACAACCAGTTGGGCCAGCCTGATGTGACGGCTCAGGAGCTCGCGGATATCGCAGCTGCCCACGCGGAACTCCGCCCCCACATAGCTGCTCATCCACTCGCATATCCAGAGTTATTGAGTTGGCTCGCAGACCTGGCCGACCCAGCCGTCGACGCCGCGCTGGTCGCCCGGTTCGGCAGTGGGCCCCCGAGGCCCGATCTGCCATCAGAGCTACCCGGGCCGCCGACCTGGGCCAAACCGGGAACACCTGTTCAAGCGCCAACGAGCTTTGAGGCCGCGCAGAGAGACCCGGTCCGACGTACCTGGCTACGCAGTATGTGGTGGTGGCTTGCGGCTCCGGTCACCGCCTTCGTCCTCCCTGCCCTCTTCGGCGAGAAGATCTACCGGAACGAACTGGACGTTCGCAGCTTCGTAGCGGTCGTGCTCCTGTTCATCCTGGCTGTGGTGGTCACGGGAATCTGGGTTGGGTCCGCCAAGACTGCGCCCCGGTCCATCGCCACCGCCTCCGCATTGGCGCTCGCGCTGATTCAGTGGTTCGGCACCTTCGACCTCTACACCATTCCCCGCGTCATCAGACTGCCAGACCTGCTCCTCGACTGGGCATGGCGTGGTGAGCACTGGCGTATGTATTTCGGCCTGTCTTTTGGGTTCACACTGCTGGCCATCTGGCTGGTCCCGCTCATGATCGTCTGGTTGCTGAGCCTGGTGGCCGGTTACCGTCACGCTCCTGCCGGCCAAAGGACCAGTACTCCAACACCTCGATCCGTTCCAGTGGTCGTCCCCTCCTTTACTCCACAGGGGGAACCGCAGATTGCCTATGTGCTCCAGATGCCCGGCACCAACGTGTGCGCCATTCTCTCGCTCGTCTTCGGGCTGCTCGGCGGTGTGGTCGGAATCGTGCTCGGCCACGTCTCCCTGTCCCAGATCAAGCGCACCGGTGAGAGCGGCCGCGGGATGGCCATCGCAGGCCTGATCCTCGGCTATTTCTGGCTAGCCGGGTCTCTCGCCTTCGTCATCTGGATGGTCGTCTTCGCCTCGGCCGTGAGCCACTCAGGCTACTAGGTGTATCCGGCCATCAGGTTGGTAGCAGGCGGCTGATTGGTGGGTTGCCTCCAAGTGCGCTGTGGCCGCGTTCATTGTTGTAGTGCTCGATCCAGGGTGCAAGGGCGGCAGCTCGCTCGTCGTTGGTGGTGAAGACCTGGCG
>JAATES010000002.1 GCA_015655615.1 Actinomycetales bacterium | reverse complement strand
ACCGCCTTCGGTTCGACCGGATCGGCCACCTTCCAGGTGCGCAAGGCCATCACGACGACCGCCCTGGCCTTGTCGGCGTCCCCGGCCACAGCAGGGAAGGCCGGTGCGGCCACCGCGACCGTCACGGTGACGGGCACGCTGGCTCCGACGGGCACGCTTGCTCCGACGGGCACGCTTGCTCCGACGGGCACCGTGCAGATCATCGCGGACGGCGCGGTCGTGGCCAGCGTCGTGCTGAAGGAGGCTGACCGCGGAGTGACCACGGTCAAGCTCCCCGCCTTCGCCACGGCAGGGACGCACCAGGTCACGGCGACGTACGGCGGGTCCGCTGTCGCGGCGGCGTCGGTCAGCGGTCCCCGGGTGCTCAGGGTCGTCGCTGCCTCCGGCAAGGCGAAACTCACGGTGTCGAAATCCACTGCGACGGCTCGCAAGACCGTGCTGAAGGTGAGGGCGACCATCACGGCTCCGGGGACGTCTCTGGTCCCGGCCGGCAAGGTGCAGTTCCGCGTCGATGGCAAGCTGGTCAAGGTCACCCAGGCGGGGAAGAAGGCGAAGAGCGTCTCATTGCGCAAGGCGGGCAAGGCGACGGTCAGGCTACCGATCTTCAAGAAGACCGGAAAGCACAAGGTGACGGTCACGTACCTCGGCAGCGCCTCAGTGACCGCCGACACCAGCGCGGCGAAGAAGGTCAAGGTCGTCAAGTCCAAGCGGTGACTCCCGGTCGGCGAGGCTCCGTGAGGGACCTCGCCGACGCGGGGCGGACCGTATGCGCCGACTGGCTAGAGGATGGGGACGACCACCGGCAGATCCATGGCCTGCCGGTAGCCGGGCGCAGCCGCCAAGACCTGCGGTATGACGTTGACCGTGGGAGCGACGCTGGTGACGTAGCCGTTGTCGAACGGCATCATGCCTTTGATCTCGGTGTGCAGCAGCCCGGGGAGGCCCTGGATGTCGATCGCCTCCTCGATGGCGGGTTCTGGTACGACGTCCGCACAGATCCGGTGCACATACCGCAACGTGACGACGGCCTGGCCGTCGACGATCCCGCTCATGATGAAGCGGTGGCCGTAGATGGTGCCTTCGGCCACGGTGCCCCAGACGGGATGGAGGTCCTGGGGGGCCGTGAACACCTCGTGGGTGCTGCGCACCTCGTCGAAGGTCAGGCCCAGGCGGGCACCCATCTCGTGGACGGCGGAGACGTAGTACGACACGATGCCGGCTTTGAGCCGGTCGGCAGGGAACGTCGTGGGGTCCGCTCCATAGCCGAAGACGGTGACCCAGCTGGACGTATTGAGCTGGTCATCCTCTCCGCTCGCCACGACCACGGAGTCCACATGACCCATGATCCCGGCGAGGACCATGGGTATATAGCTGGCGTAGGCGCCGGGCAGCAGGCCGGTGGGAAGGAACGTGACGCCGTTCTCCTTGGCGCAGGTGTCGAGCTTGGCGTAGAGCTCCGGTGCGGTGGCACCGAGGAAGTACAGCGGAATGGTCGTGATGACATTCTTCTTCGCTCGCAGCGACCGGCAGACCTCCTCGGCGCTCGGGCCGAAACCACCCTCGTCGTCGCGCAGGGTCGGGCTGTAGTCGAGCACGACGTCTGCAGCGGTGGCCAGGATCGCGTCGGTGTCATCGCTGACCAGGACGCCGTTGGCGGGCAGGCCGCACAGCTCTCCGGAATCGATGCCGACTTTGGCCGGGTCCACATCGATCGCACCCACCAGCGTCAGAGTCGACTTCTCACTGATCATCCTGATCGCGTCCTGGCCCACATTGCCCAGACCCCGGACGATCACTCTCGCTGCGTTCATCTTGCCTTGCCTCCTTGCACGGTGCCGGTGTTCACTGGCACGCCTCGGTGCAGCCGGGGCGCCGGACGGGGCGGGGCAAAGCGGGTTCGAGGCACGACGTCGTGCGGCGGACGGGCGGGCGGCGCGGTCGACCTGCGTACGACTGCCGAACACTCTCAGGCCTATCAGCTCGCACTACCCCCTGGGGAGGACGTAGGTCCTCGGCGCGGGTGGCTCAGCTCTGGGCCCGTGGTGGCCGGGTCATCGTCAGCACGTCCAACGCCGCATCCAGCTGAGACTCAGTGAGCTCTCCGCGTGCCACGAAGCCCAGATCGATCACGGCCTGGCGCACGGTGACGGCGTGCGTGACGGCATGCTTCGCGACTGCTGCGGCGGACTCGTAGCCGATGACCCGGTTCAGCGGCGTCACGATCGATGGCGAGGACTCCGCATAGGCGCGAGCCCGTTCGGCATTCGCTGTGATGCCGGCGACGGCCTTGTCGGCCAGCACGCGGCTCGCGCTTGTCAAGAGTCTGAGCGATTCCAGGACGCCTAGCGCCATGACCGGAATCTGCACGTTGAGCTCGAAGGAGCCGCTGGCTCCGGCCCACGCGACGGTCGCGTCATTGCCGACGACGCGCGCGGCGACCATCAGCACGGCTTCCGGTATGACCGGGTTGACCTTGCCCGGCATGATCGAGGACCCCGGCTGGAGGTCGGGCAGCGCGATCTCGGCCAGCCCGGTGTTGGGGCCGGAGCCCATCCAGCGCAGGTCATTGCAGATCTTCGTGAGTGAGACGGCGATCGTGCGCAATGCGCCGGACAGCTCCACCAGGGCGTCTCGCGCGCTCTGGGATTCGAAGTGATCACGCGCCTCGGTCAGCTCGAGCCCGGTGTCCTCGCGCAGCAGGGAGATGACGCGCTGCGGGAATCCGGCCGGGGTGTTGATCCCGGTGCCCACCGCCGTGCCGCCCAACGGCACCTCGGCCACGCGCGGCAGCACGGCATGGAGCCTTTCGACGCCGTAGCGGACGGCGGCACCGTAGCCTCCGAACTCCTGCCCCAGGGTCACCGGTGTGGCGTCCATCAGGTGGGTGCGGCCGGATTTCACGATGGTCACAAACTCGCCGGACTTCGCTTCCAAGGCCTCGGCCAGGTGCTCCAGCGCAGGGACGAGGTCTCCGACGACGCCTGCGGCGGCGGCAACGTGCACGGAGGTCGGGAAGACGTCGTTGGACGACTGCGAGGCATTGACATGATCGTTGGGGTGGACAGGGCGCCCGAGCGAGGTGCTCGCCAGGGTGGCGAGCACCTCGTTGATGTTCATGTTCGAGGAGGTGCCGGAACCGGTCTGGAAGACGTCGACGGGAAAATGCTCGTCGTAGCGACCACTGGCCACGGCATCCGCGGCGTCGACGATGGCCTGTGCGATGTCGGGCTCCAGTACTCCGAGCTCGGCGTTGGCGCGGGCCGCAGCCTTCTTGACCCTGGCCAGAGCCTCGATGTGCGAGCGCTCCAGCGGGGTCCCGGAGATCGGGAAGTTCTCCACTGCGCGTTGCGTCTGAGCGCGATAGAGCGCCGCAGCCGGGACGCGGACTTCGCCCATGGTGTCGTGTTCGATGCGAAAGTCACCGGCAGCTGTGGCGGTGACGGGATTCTCGGTCATGGGTCCATGGTGCCTCAGGGCGGACCGGAACACGAACCCTATGCGGGCGATTCGCTGATCTGTCCGCAGGCCTCGATGAGGCTCGCAGACCCTTCGCGGAGGTCGTATTCGATTCCGAGGATGGCACACCGTCCCTCGTCGACGGCCTGCGCAAGGTGCGCCGAGTAGCTGTACAGCATGTCCACGGTGTTTCGTACGTGCTCTCGGCCCAGGTCCTCAGGAGTCATGCTGGCGAGGCTCCCGATCCCTTCGCCCAGGCTCGTGATGCTCACGATCGACGGGATGACGCGGTCGACGACCGCTCGGACGAACCCGGTGGCCTGCTCGCCAGTGGTGAGGGTGTGAACCGCGGCTGCGACCGCTCCGCAGGAGTCATGGCCCAGCACCACGATCAGGCTCGCTCCGAGGACGTCCACGCCGTATTCGATCGATCCGATGACGGTGGTGTCCAGGACATGTCCGGCCGTTCGCACCACGAAGACGTCTCCGAGGCCCTGATCGAAGATGATCTCCGCGGCCAGCCTTGAATCCGAGCAACCGAAGATCACCGCGAAAGGAGCCTGGGCAATGGCGAGATCCTGGCGACGCTGGACGTCCTGTGACGGGTGCTCCAGTTCGCCTGCGACGAATCGTGCATTGCCGTCCCGCAGTGCGGCCCACGCCTGGGCGGGCGTGCGCCGAGAGGTGGGTGCCTCAGTCATCGCTGAGCCCGAGGCGGGAGGTGGAGCACCTGCTGCAGGTCCTTGCGTCTGGGCATGTTCGCTCCTGCCTTGGTGAGCGTGAAGGCGCACAGTTGTGCACACCAGCTCACTATCGTCTGCAAGGTCTCGGTATCGATGGCTGCCAGAGCGTCCGCGCGGTGCGCCCCGAGCAGATCGGCCTCCCACAGCCCGTCGATCAGCGCGCCGGTGGCGGCATCACCGGCTCCGACACGGTCCACGATCGTGGTCGCCGCGGTCGGCACGTGAACTTCGCCCGCCGCGCACACGCCCGTTGCGCCTTGCGGGCCCTGGGTCACCACGACCAGCGCAGTCCCGCTGTCCCGGACCAGCCGTCGCGCCACGTCAATCGGGTCCTCGAAGGGGTACATCCACAGCAGATCCACATCGCTGGCCCGGATGACGTCAGCCACTGCGAAGTACTCCTCCAGCTTGTTGCGGGTCGCGTCGGCGTCCTCGACCAGGCTCGGGCGGACGTTGGGATCAACGACTTTCGTCGCGCCGCTCGCGGACCGCAGGAGGTCGAGGACCTTGTCGCTACCCGGAGCCAGTGTGGCCGCGAGCGATCCCGTGTGGATCACGATGGTGTCGTCGGAGACGGTGGCCCGGTCGGGCAGGTCCCAGGTCAGATCGAAGGTGTAGGTGGCGCTGCCATCGTGATCGAGGACGGCGGCCGCCGTGGGGGTGCGCGGTGCGGCGCCCTGGCCTGCGGTGACGGTCACGCCCGCATCTGTGAGCCAGTCGCGGATGAGGTCGGCGTACGCATCTGCACCAAGCCAGGTGATGAGGTCGACCTGGTATCCGAGCCGACCCAGCGAGATCGCGACATTGGCGGGCGAACCGCCGCAGTGTTCCCGGACGGTGCCGTCGACCTGCTGCACGACGTCGATGAGTGCCTCGCCGATGACGAGCGCACGTCTCGACGCACTGCTGGCGCCCAGGAGAGGGTT
>JAATES010000322.1 GCA_015655615.1 Actinomycetales bacterium | reverse complement strand
TTCGTCCCGCCACACCGGAACCACCTCTTTCATCGGCCGCCTCAGAGGAACTCCTGGACGACCTCGCGCGGCGCCGGGGAGTGCGCCAGCACATCGAGATCCCCGGAGAGGACGATGACCAGTGGGCCGATGACGGGGCGTTGTGGGGCAGCGGAAACGCCGCGGTCTCTGCGCCCGGGGCATCCCCGGACCGTCCCGACGTCCCGGCTCCGACAACGGCCCGGGTCTATTCCCTCGCTGCGGCACGGGAAGACGAAGCAGCCCCAGATGAGCCCACCGGGCGCAAACCGATCGAGTCCTCCCCAGAACAGGATGCTCCACCGCAGGCAAGCCCGGTGACGGACGAGGCACCACCGGTGCCGAAAGCGCGTAGCGGCAAGCGCGGACGTTCGCAGATGCCCAGCTGGGATGAGATCGTCTTCGGGGCCAAGCCGGAATAGCGCTCAGGACTCCCAGCGCAGCAACGGCACGGTCATCTCGGTCTGCGTCCAGGAGCCGTGCAGACCCGTCAGTGAGAGCGACGCCGGAGTCTGAGTTCGCGAGTCCACCACCGTGGCGCGGCCGGACATGGCCACGACGACATCCCCGATGATCGGCAGTACCGCCGGGTCCACGGGACCGAAGAGATCGCGGCCGATGGCCTCGGATCTGGTCATCACGGTGCCAGCCTCCCCCAGCACGACCTGCCACCTCCTGGCGACGTCCTCCGGGTCGGCGGAATCGGTGACATGGACGTGGACCGCCCGGGGCTCACCGGCTATCAACTCGACTCCCTGACTGAGCTCGGAGACCTCACCGACGTCCCAGCGTTGCGAGAAGTCGGCGTCGATCATGCCGTGGTCAGCGGTGAGCAGCACTGTCGTGCCTGTCGGAGCTGCTCGCACCAACCGTCCCAGCTCGGCATCGACCTGCTCCAACGCCTCCCCCCACTGCCGGGAACCCCAGCCGTGGTGGTGCCCGCTCTTGTCGACGTCTCCCCAGTACAGGTACACTAGACCGTCCTGACGCAGCTGATCGAGAGCTGCGTCGACCCGCGCACTCAGTGACTCCGCGGCCCGATAGACGCCACCTCGCAACGCAGCCCGGGTCATACCGGAGTCCTCGAATCTCGCTGGTCCCACGCTGGTGACAGTGACCTTGGCCCTGGCCAGCCGCTCCAGGACCGTGGCCATTCGCTGCCAGCTCTCCGGAGCGGGCACACCGGTCCACTGCACCAGGTTGGCGAGCTGACCCGTGGCCGGGTTGCGAACGGTGTAACCCAGCATTCCCGTGCGACCGGGCAATTCGCCCGTGCCCAGCGTGGCCAGGCTGGCCGCGGTGGTCGACGGATAGGGAGCCTGCAAGGCAAGCCCTCCCGCGAGCGCCCTGCGCAGCGTCGGTGCGTGACCACCTCGTTCTGCGAGGTTGTAGTACCCGAGGCCATCGACCAGGACGACGCACACCTTACGAGGAGAACCGAGGTCGAGTGCTGCCCGTCCCCCCGCAAAGCCCGCAAGATCGCGTCGCAGACCTCGGCCCAATGCCGCAGCCACACTCGGCAGCAGGTCGGCCACCCGCGCAGCCGGCAGTGATGAGCCGGGCCCGGTCACAAGGACCGACGCGGTGCGGCGGCGCTGGCAGTGGCCGCCGAGAGCCCCTTGGCGAAGGAGACCGCACTGCGTACCGCGGCTGCCCCTTCGGCCTGAGCGGACACCCGGACGACGATGTCGTCCGACGCGATGGTCCCCGTCAATCCGTGTTCCGCGGAACACTGCGGGTCACCGCAGTCCGCAGGCTCCAGGTCGATCCGACTGACCGAGCCCCAGCTCACGGCCACCGTCACATCGGCCGGACCCGCGCCGCTGCGGTGCTTCTCCGGGCTCTGCACCCCGTAGGTCACCGCCACCGACTGGATGCTCCGCAACGGCACCGCCTCCGTGGTCGCCGCGGCGGAGGCACGTTCGCGCTTGTCGTCCGCGGGATGATCGTCGACGTGCGCCACGATCAACCGGGTGCCCGTGACGACCAGGACCGTCACATGCCGCTGGATCTCGCCCATCACGAAGGTCGTCTCCACATGGACCAGATGATCGGCGACGGGTTCGTCCGCGATGGCGATGTCGAGGACGTCGAGGACCAGCGCCGGGTAGTAGCCCGATTGCTCGATATCTCTGGTCAGCGCGGCGAGGCCAGTAGTGAGGGACATACCGCGAGTCTATGTTCTGGGCCCCCGCCGGACGATCCCGGGTGCGGATCCAGGATCCCGCTTGAAGCCTCCCCGCACTCCGAGGCCTGCCGTGCCACGGTGCGCCTCCCGCCGCCGCACGCCGTGCTGCGAGAGAATATGGGCGCATTCTCAGCCGTCCCAGCACATCCATGCTGGGCATACCCCAGGGAGCATCCCGGATGGCACGCAGGACGTCCACCCCCTCGCCCGCAACCGAGCAGAGCCCCGGCGACGGCACCGTTGTGGAGATCGACGTCTCCACTGAGATGGAGGGGTCGTTCCTGGAGTACGCCTACTCCGTCATCTACGCCCGGGCCCTGCCGGATGCCCGCGACGGCATGAAGCCCGTGCAACGCCGCATCCTGTTCCAGATGTCTCAGATGGGACTGCGTCCGGACCGGCCCTTCGTCAAGTCGGCGCGCGTCGTCGGTGACGTCATGGGCAAACTGCACCCCCACGGCGACTCGGCCATCTACGACGCCCTGGTCCGGCTGGCGCAGCCGTTCTCCCTCCGCCTTCCGCTGGTCGACGGCCACGGCAACTTCGGCTCGCTCGACGACGGCCCGGCCGCCCCCCGCTACACCGAGGCTCGGCTCGCACCCGCTGCCATGGCCATGGTGGCGGACCTCGACGAAGACGTCGTGACGTTCGTGCCGAACTACGACAACAAGCTCACTCAGCCGTCCGTGCTGCCCGCGGCCATCCCCAACCTGCTGGTCAACGGCGCCTCCGGCATCGCAGTGGGCATGGCCACCAACATGGCGCCGCACAACCTGATCGAGGTCATCGCCGCCGCCCGCCACCTCCTGGACCACCCCGAGGCCGATCTCGACGAGCTCATGAGGTTCGTACCCGGGCCTGACCTGCCCACCGGCGGGAGGATCGTCGGTCTCGACGGCATTCGCGACGCCTACCGTACCGGCCGCGGCTCATTCCGGACCCGCGCGACGGCCAACATCGAGAACGTCACCGCCAAGCGCAAGGGCATCGTCATCACCGAGCTGCCCTACCTGGTCGGCCCGGAGAAGGTCATCGAGAAGATCAAGGAGGGCGTGCAGACCAAGAAGCTGCAAGGCATCACGGCGGTCACCGATCTGACCGACCGCCACCACGGGGTACGCCTGGTCGTCGAGATCAAGAGCGGCTTCCATCCCGAGGCCGTCCTGGCACACCTGTACCGGCATACGCCGCTCGAGGACTCCTTCGGCATCAACAACGTGACGCTGGTCGAGGGCGAGCCACGGACTCTCGGCCTGCGAGAGCTGCTCTCCGTCTGGGTGCAGCACCGCATCACCGTGGTCGAGCGCCGCTCACAGTACCGGCTCGACCGCAGGCGGGAACGCCTTCACCTGGTCGACGGCCTGCTGCTGGCGATCGCCGACATCGATGAGGTCATCCAGGTCATCCGGACGTCGCAGGATGCCGACGAGGCCCGCCAGCGCTTGATGGACGTGTTCGATCTGTCGGTGCTGCAAGCGGACTACATCCTCGAGCTCCGGCTGCGCCGGCTGACCCGGTTCTCGCGGATCGAGCTCGAGTCGGAACGTGACAACCTGCTCAAGGAGATCGCCGAGCTCGAGCAGATCCTTGGCACCAAAGCACGCCTCTATGCCCTGGTCAGCAGTGAGATGGCCGCAGTCGCCAAGGAGTACGGCACTCCGCGGCGCACCATTCTGCTCGACTCGGCCGGAACCTCCGCCACCGCCGTGACCGGCGCCCCCACGTCCGGAACGCGCAGCGGCGAGGTCCCCCTGGAAGTGGCGGACACCCCCTGTCACGCTCTCCTGTCCGCCAGCGGGCTGCTGGCCCGCACCACGGACGACGGTGCCCCGCCTCGCCGCGGATCGCGGCAGTCACATGACGCACTCCAGAGTGTCATCACCACGTCGGTGCGCGCCGATGTCGGCCTGATCACCTCACGTGGCAGAGTCATCCGCGTCCCCGTCGTGGACCTGCCGGCACTGCCCCCCACTCAGGACGCGCCCAGCCTCGCAGGCGGGGTCCCCGTCCCCGACATCGTGACCCTTGCCACGGGCGAGCTCCCGGTGTCATTGATCTCACTCGCGGACGAGGCGCCGGTGCTGGCCGTCGGGACGGCCTCCGGAGTGGTCAAGCGGATCACCCCAGGGCCTGCACCCGCCAAGGACGAGTGGGAGATCATCGCCTTGCGGGAGGGAGACACGGTCATTGGCGCGGTCCCCGCGGATGATGCCGCTGAGCTCGTCTTCATCTC
>JAATES010000325.1 GCA_015655615.1 Actinomycetales bacterium | reverse complement strand
TGGTCCTGCGGATCGAATCCGGCGTCAGCGCCGTCGTACGGGGTGAAGAAGGGGAGCAGATGCACTCCGCCGAACGCGCCCGGGAAGCTCTCCCGGAGGACCTCACGGGTGGCGCCGATGGTGCCGCCGAGGCGGTCTGCATAGGTGATCAGCTGGACTTGATTGCGCACGGCGGTCCTCTCCGGTGGCGGGATGGCTCTGCGTCCACTGTACATGGAACCGGTTCCATTCGGTGTGAGGTGCCCGCGTGAGGTGCCCGCGTGAGGTGCCCGCGTGAGGTGCCCGCGTGAGGCGCCCGCGTGAGACGCCCGCGTGAGGTGCCCGCGTGAGGTGCCCGTGTGAGGCGCCTGCCGCAGGCAAGGGGTCAGGCTGGACCGACCGCCGAGCCGGACGATGACCGGGCCATCCGGCACGTGGTGCTGCGCTGGACCACCTGCACGGGGAAGACCTCGGCCAGTCGCGAAGACGGCGCTGCTGCGCGCTCGGATCTGAGGAGCTCGACCGCACGCGCACTCATCTCGGCCAGAGGCTGGCGTACGGTGGTCAGCCCAGCCGATCGTGCGGACTCGACGTCATCGAATCCGATGATCGAGCATTCGTCCGGGACCTGTACGCCTGATTCCCGGGCCGCGCGCAGCACGCCCAGGGCCTGGGTGTCGGAGGCCGCGAAGATCGCCGTGGGCCGGTCGGCGCGCGACAGCAATGCGAGGGCGTGGTCGAAGGCGGGCCCCGCACCGTGGTCGCCGAGGGATTCATATCCCGCCGGGACGACGAGCCCGGCCTCGGCCATCGCCTCGAGGTAGCCCCGATGCCGTCGCGCGGACGACCGGAACCGCAGGGCCGAGTCCTCCCAGTCACCGATGAAGGCGATCCGGGTGTGTCCCAGGTCGATGAGGTGCGCCGTGGCGAGGCGGCCGCCGTCGACGTCGTCGACGATCAGGCTGGGGCGCCCCTCCTGATGCGCATCGAGGAAGACCGGATGCACGTCGCTGGCCTCCAGGGTCGCCAGTTGCGTCGCGGAGAGCGCCAGGGACACCACGATGAGCCCCTCGGGTCGCAGGTCCGAGCTCAGCGCACGGATGTGGGCGTCCAGCTGCGCAGGGCCGGCGACGTCATAGAGACTGACCGGCGGGTCGTCATCGCGTGCGGCGTCGAGGATCCCCCGGACACGTTCGAAGGCCGAGGGCTGGGTCACGTACGGGATGAGCACGGCGATGGCCGGGAGCCGCCCGCGGGCCAGGCCGCGGGCCGCCCGGTTGGCCACGAACCGCAGCTCCCTGATCGCCGCCTCGATCGCCGCCGCCGTCGCCGGGCGGACGACGGCGCCATTGAGATGACGGGACACGGTGCCGACGCCGACCCCGGCCGCCCGGGCGACATCGTGGATGGTGCTCACGTCGCCCTCCTGGCCGCTGTCGGGAAGCTCTCATGCTAGCGGCAGCCGATGTCAGTGTGCAGCCGGTGTCAGTGTGCTGGCGGGCTGGTCATGACTACCGGTGGGAGACCGGGCCGCCGACCAGGTAGGCGGGAGCGCCCAAGGCGAGCGAGAGCTCCCGGGCGTGTGCGGCCAGCGCCGTGCCGAACCGCTCGATGTCCTCAGAGGTGGTCCGGTACGTCGGGGCATTGATGCTGATGGCGCCCAGGATCTCCCCGTCATGGCCCAGGACCGGCGAGGCGACGGCGGTGACATCGGAATCGGGTCGCTGCGAGGTCACGAAACCCCGAGGCGTGGTGGCACCGCCCAGTGCCGCACCCAATGCGGTGCCCTCCCGAGGTATCGTCCGGCCGGTCCATACCGCCGTCTGCACCTGCAGGGTCGAGGCGACCTGTCGCAGGTAGAGCACCTCCGACGTGCCGGAGGCGATTCCCAGGCAGGCGGTCTCATGGGTCTCTTCGACCAGGGCATCGAGGTGAGGACCGACGCTCTCGTAGAGGACCTCCTCGCGCAACGTGGCCGCCGCGAGCTGCTTCATCCTGATGCCGCTGCGGTACTTTCCCTCCGCTGTCTTGGCGACCAGCCCATGGTGCATCAGGGTCGCCAGCAGCCGCGAGGCCGTGCTTGCCGAGAGCTCAGTGGTGCGGGCCAGCTCGGAAAGCGACATCGCCGAGGCCGACTCG
>JAATES010000267.1 GCA_015655615.1 Actinomycetales bacterium | reverse complement strand
GTTGCGACGTGCCAGCTTGAAGGCCGCTTCGTTCGCTTCCGTGCCCGAGTTGGAGAAGAACACCCGGGACCCCTCCGGCGCATCCGAGATCTCCAGCAGCCGCTCGGCCAGCGAGACCTGAGTCGGCGTCGCGAAGAAGTTCGACACATGGCCCAGCGTGGCAAGCTGGGCGCTCACGGCTCCGGTCAACGTGGGATGGGCATGGCCCAGCGCATTGACAGCGATGCCTGCCAGCAGATCGAGGTACCGCTTGCCATCCGCATCCCAGACGTAGCATCCCTCACCTCGGACCAGCACGGTCTGCGGCGGCCCGAAGACGTCCAGCAGGGAGTGCGCATACCGCTGCTGCCACTGTGAGACCGCCTGATCGCCCTGGCCCAGGGCCTGCGAACCTGCGGAGTGATCGATCGTGTTCATGAGCGCAACTCCACAGTAGGGATGGCACCGGTGGTCGCAATACCCGAATGGCCCTTGAGACGTCCGTCGCTGTCGGGCAGCACCATCGTGCCGACACCGACGGTGGTGAACACCTCCATCAGAATTGAATGAGCGACCCGGCCATCGATGATGTGGGCCTGCCGGACTCCCCCATGGACGGCGCGCTGACAGGCCTCCATCTTCGGCACCATTCCGGACTCGAGAGTCGGCAGCAGTCCCGCGAGCGCAGACACCGAGAGGCGGCGCACCAGGGAGGACTTGTCAGGCCAATCCAGGTACAAGCCCTCGACGTCCGTCAGGATGATGAGCTTGCGCGCTCCCAGCGCGGTGGCCAGGGCGGCCGCGGCGGTATCGGCGTTGACGTTGAGGACCTGCGTGGGGTCCTGCACATCGGGTGCGATCGTGGAGACCACGGGAATCCTGCCCGCATCCAGGAGGTCCTGCACAGCGCGCGGGTCCACCTCCACCACGTCGCCGACGAGTCCGATGTCCACGGCCTCGCCGTCCACGGTCGCGGTGCGGCGACGGGCCCGCAGCAGTCCGCCGTCCTCGCCCGAGAGCCCGACCGCCAGCGGGCCGTGCGCATTGATGAGCCCGACCAGCTCACGCGACACCTTGCCGGTGAGCACCATCCGGACGACGTCCATGGCCTCGGGCGTGGTCACCCTCAGGCCGCCGCGGAACTCCGAGGCGATGCCCAGCCGGTCGAGCATGGCGGAGATCTGCGGTCCACCCCCGTGAACCACCACGGGATGCAGGCCTGCCTGGCGCAGGAACACCATGTCCTGGGCGAAGGCCGCCTTCAGATCCTCATCCACCATGGCATTGCCGCCGTACTTGACGACGACCAGTGCCCCCGCGAACTGCTGCAACCAGGGCAAGGCCTCGATCAGCACCTCGGCCTTCTGATCGGGACGTAGGTCGGTGGCCGTGTTGAAGACGAACTCCGTGGCGTCGGGCGACGGTGCGGTCATGACGAGTACGCGCTGTTCTCGTGGACGTAGTCATGCGTCAGGTCGTTGGTCCAGATGCCGACCACCGCGTCACCGGCGTGCAGGTGGACGTCGACGAGGACCTCCCGGGCCGAGGCCAGGTCCACGTCGTCGCGGCTGTCGCCGACCCCGCCCGCCCGGCAGACCTGCACTCCGTTGATGGACACGTCGATGGCGTCGGCATCGAAGGGGGCCACCTCGACCGGGACGGTGCCCACTGCCGAGAGCACCCGGCCCCAATTGGGGTCGTTGCCGAAGACCGCAGCCTTGAACAGGTTGGATCGGGTCACTGCGCGGCCCACAGCCAGCGCGGCATCCTCGGTGGTGGCACCACGTACGGTGACCAGGATGTCGTGAGTGGCACCCTCCGCATCGGCCACGAGCGCCCGGGCCAGCTCGGCCGTGGCGGCGGTGACCGCCTCGGTGAGCTCCGCCTCGGTGACGGCCACGCCGCTGGCCCCGGAGGCAAGCAGGATCACGGTGTCGTTCGTCGACATGCAACCGTCGGAGTCCACCCGGTCGAAGGTCACCTTGGTGGCGGCATGAAGCGCCGCGTCAGCCGTCGCCGCGTCCACCACGGCATCGGTGGTCACCACGCTGAGCATGGTGGCCAGGCCCGGCGCGAGCATGCCCGCGCCCTTGGCCATGCCGCCGACGGTCCAGCGGCCTACGCCCTCGCCCCGCACCTGGACGGAGGTCTTCGTCACGGTGTCGGTGGTCATGATGGCCTCGGCGGCGAGGTCGCCGCCCTCGTCCGACAATGCGGCTATCGCCGCATCGGCGCCGGCCAACACCTTCGGCATGTCGAGCCGCTGGCCGATGAGCCCGGTCGAGCCGACGAGGACATCACCCGCGGAGACCCCCAATACCTCTGCGACGTGCTCGGCGGTGCGGTGCGTATCCGCAAAGCCCTCGGGGCCGGTGCAGGCGTTCGCACCACCCGAGTTGTAGATGACGGCCTCAGCGACGCCGTCCTTGACGGCCTGACGGGTCCAGGCGACCGGGGCAGCATGGACCCGGTTGCTGGTCAGCACGGCGGCCGCGACCTTCAGCGGACCGTCGTTCACGACGATCGCCAGATCCGGACGTCCGCTGGTCTTCAATCCGGCCGTCACTCCGGAGGCGCGAAAACCCTGTGGCGCGGTGACGCTCATGGAGCCACTCCTTGTGTTGTCAGTCCCGTGGTCTCAGGAAGGCCCAGGGCGATGTTCAGTGATTGCAGGGCCCCGCCCGCCGTTCCCTTGACCAGGTTGTCGATGGCCGTCACCGTCACGACCCGTCCGGCCCGGCGGTCGAAGGCCACCTGGACGGTAGCCGTGTTGGCGCCCAGGACCTGGGACGTGGTCGGCCACTGACCGCGTGGCAGCACCTCGACGTACGGCTCGTCGGCGTAGGCCGCCGCCCACACGGCGTGCAGTTCCTCGTCGCCGAGTGCATCCAGCCCCGGGACCAGCCGGGCAGTGGCCGTGGCGAGGATTCCGCGTGACATCGGCACCAGCACGGGAGTGAAGCTCAGTCGCACCTCGCCCGCTCCGGCCGTCACAAGGTTCTGCGAGATCTCTGGGATATGCCGGTGGCTGCCGCCCACCGCATACGGTGCGGCACTGCCCAGCGCCTCCGCAGCCAGCAGGTGGGGCTTGAGCGCCTTGCCAGCGCCGGAGTAGCCCACGGCGAGCACGGCGACCAGGTCCGTGGTATCGAGCAGACCTGCGGCCACGCCCGGTTGCAGACCTAGGGTGACCGCCGTGACGTTGCAGCCCGGCACCGCGATACGAGTGGCACCGGCCAGCCGGTCCCGCTGTTTGGTACCGGTTGCGGTGTGGATGAGCTCGGGCAGGCCATAGGGCCACGTCCCCGCGTGCGGGCTCCCGTAATACTCCAGCCAGTCCGCCGCACTGGAGAGCCGGTGGTCGGCCCCCAGATCGAGGACGACGGTCGTGGCGGGGAGCTGTGCGGCGATGTCACCGCTCGCGCCGTGGGGCAGTGCCAGGACGACCACGTCATGTCCTGCAAGGTTGTCCACAGTCGTGTCCAGCAGCCGGCGCGACGCCAGCGATCGCAGGTGGGGGTGGTGCTCTCCCAGCAGCGAACCGGCAGTGGAATGCGCGGTCAGTGCTCCGACGATCAGCTCCGGGTGGCCTGCGAGGAGCCGCAGCATCTCTCCCCCGGCATAGCCGCTGGCTCCTGCCACGGCGACGGTGTAGCTCATGTGCATAACAATACACACTTCTGCATACGAGGGTGGCGTGGTTTGCTGAGAGCATGCGCGCAATCATGATGTCCCGCCCCGGCGGCCCCGATGTCCTCGTCCCGGCCACGGTGCCCGACCCGGACCCCGGCCCCGGTGACGTCGTGGTCCGGGTGGCGGCGACCGGCGTCAACTTCATCGACACCTATCGCAGGTCCGGGATCTATCCGTTCGGTTTTCCCGGGATTCCGGGGACGGAGGGAGCGGGCACGGTCGTCTCGCTCGGAGCTGACGTGGCGGACGTCTCCGAGGGTGATCGCGTGGCCTGGATCGATGGGCCCGGCTCCTACGCGGAGCTGGTCGTGGTGCCCGCGACGCGTCTGATAGCGGTCCCGGACGAGGTCCCGCTCGAGACTGCAGCCGCTGTCGGCCTGCAAGGACTGACCGCTCACTATCTGGCCACCTCGACCTACCCGATCGATGCCGGGGACCCCGTGCTGGTCCATGCCGGGGCGGGTGGAGTTGGTTTGCTGCTGACTCAGATCGCCGTGCTGCTCGGCGGACAGGTGATCACCACCGTCTCAACCGAGCGCAAGGCCGGGCTCTCGCGCCAGGCCGGGGCGCGCCATGTTCTCAACTACGGCGACATGCACGATCTCGGGTCCGAGATCCCCGCCGCCGTCAGAGCTCTCACCTCCGGGCTCGGAGTCCGGGCCGTGTACGACGGTGTGGGCAGGGCAACCTTCGACGCGTCGCTCGGGGCGCTGGGACGCCGCGGAACCCTGGTCCTCTTCGGGGGCTCGTCGGGCCAGGTTCCGCCGTTCGACCTCCAACGCCTCAGCGCCGGCGGGTCGCTCTACGTCACCCGTCCCACGCTGGGAGACTACGTCGACACCACGGAGGCGCTGCGATCACGAGCTGCCGACCTCTTCGGGTGGATCGCCTCGGGTGAGCTCGACGTCCGCATCGGCGCGACCTTCGCTCTCGCGAACGCCGCTGATGCGCACATCGCGCTGGAGTCACGGGAGACGACCGGCAAGGTGCTCCTGGTTCCCTGACCCTGCCTGCCGTCACCCGTTGTCAGTGGCGCTGCCGGTCACTGGGCTATGAGCCGACAGGTCGGCGCACTCATCGGCAGGTCCAGACCCCGGTCGGGCAACGCTGCACCACAGTGAAGGTCGCCTTGCCGACGCGACCGCTCTTGGCGCCGACCACCTTCACGGATTGCGTGCCCCAGGACGTGCCCACCCGGAGGGTGACCGTATAGGTCCCGCGGGTGGTTGCCCGCGCCTTCGACGGCGAGACTCGGACACCGTGGACATAGACGGCCACCTTCTCCTTGGCCCGCAGTCCGGTCACGACCACTCGCTGCTGGTCCGAGGCCCGCACCGCGGCCTTGCGCACCTTCACCGACAGCACACGAGGCTCCGTGTGGGCCTTCGGCACCACAGTCAGCTTGGCCTGGCCCTTGCGATCGGCGAGAGCGCCCGTCACGATCACCTTGACCTTGCCCGTGTGGGTCTCGGCCTTGCCGGAGCGGCTCGGAACCGTGACCCTGACCTTGGCGACTCCCTTGGCAGTGGCCGTGCCGGTGGCGACCTTCTTGCCCGCAATGGTCACGGTGTACGTCTCGGCACTATCGAGTCCTGATGCCGTGATCGTCACCTTGGAGCCCACCGTCTTGCTCTTCGCGGAAACCTTGACCGGCAGCCGCTTCGCCTCCCTGCCCACCACGACGGCTACCTGAGCGGTCGTGGTGCCGATGTGGTTGGTGGCTGTGATCAGGTAGACTGAGGTCCCCAATGCCGTTGGACGGATCGTCGTGGTCCCACGCGCCGATCGGGAACCGGACCACGCACCGGACGCGCTGATGCTCGTGGCATCCTCGACCGTCCAGGTCACCGCGGTGCTCTGGCCGCGGCGCAGGGTCTTGCGCGCGGCCGACAGCTCGATGCCCGGCGCCTTGTCGGTCACGACCTGGGCGGTCGCGGCCGAGGTCGCCGTAGCATCCTGGTATCCGGCGCGCACCGCCGTCACCCGGAGCGCGACGGTGTGGCCCTTGTCGGCCACAGCCACGCGGTAGGTGTCGCCGGTCGCACCGGGTACGGCCGTCCCGTCGACCAGCCACTGATAGCGATACTCGTCCGCCGCCGGGGCCGAGGGCGCCAGCGCTGCGGTGAGGTCCTGCCCGACCTGCACCGTTCCCGTGATCGCCACCGTCGGCGCGACGCTGAAGGTCGCATCGGACACCGCCACCGTGGCGCTGCTCGTCGCCGTCTGGAAGTCGGCCAGCACAGCCGTGGCCGTCACGGTGAGAGCCTGGCCGCTGTCGGCCGGCGTGGGGACATACGTGGCGCCCGTCCCCACAGGCGTAGAGCCGCGGTTCCAGGTCAGCGAGACGACGGCAGAGGCCGGATCCGGGCTGGGCACCGTGGCCGTCAGCAGACCGTCGACCGTCGCACTGCCGGACAGGACCGGGTCCGCCAGCGCGATGACTCCCGTGACCGTGATCGCATTCGAGGTCACGATCGCATCGTTGTACGTCGGTGCACGGGCCGTGACCCGGTAGGAGAGCGCAGCGCCTGCGTCGGCGTTGGTGGGCGTGTACGTCGTGCCGGTCGCTCCGTCGACGGCGAAGCCATCGCGCAGCCACTGACCGGCGAACTCGACGCCGCCGGCGGACGCCAGGGTCGAGGTCGCGGTGAGGACCGAACCTGCGAGGCCCGTGCCGCTCACCACCACGCCACCGGTCAGTGCCGGCTGGTCGTGCACCGTGAGGACAATCGAGGTCTGAGCCGACGGGCCTGCCGAACTGGAGGCGGTCAGCGTCACGGTGAACGAGCCCTCCTGGGTGGCGGTTCCGGTGAGGTCGCCGGTGCCGTCGTGGTGGTCCGTGAACACCAGGCCGGCAGGGACTCCTGCCGCGGACAGCGCCGGTGTCGGGTAGCCGGAGGCGCTCAGACCCGCACTGCCGGCCGATCCCAGTGTGACGACTGCGTCCTCGGCGGTCACCCAGGCAGCCGGCTGCTTGACTGTGAGCGAGTAGCTCGTGGTGTCGGAACCCGTGGCGTTGACGGCCGTGACCGTCACCGAGTAGAGACCTCCGCTGCCCGCCGCCGGCGTTCCGGCGATGGTCGCGGTGCCGTCACCGTTGTCGTGCGCCGATAGACCCGCGGGAAGGCCCGCGACCGTCAGGGCAGGCACCGGGTAGCCCGTTGCCTGCGCCTGGGTGGAATAGGTCGCGCCCACGGCGGTCGAGTCATCTGCGTGGCCGGTCAGTGCCGGAGCGCCGGCGATCGTCAGCGTGAGGACCTGGCTCGCCGCAGTCGCGACCCCGTTGGTGGCCTTGATCTGCACGGTGAACACGCCGTGAACCGACGGAGTCCCCGCGATGGTCGCAGTGCCGTCGCCGTGGTCCGTCAGCGTGAGCCCGGCCGGAAGCGTCGAGGTCGTGGTGATGGCGGGCAGGGGGAATCCCGTGGTCGTGATCCCGAAGGCGCCCGGGGTGCCCCTGGTGAACGATGCCGTGGCCGCGCTGGTGAGGGCCGGCCCGTCCTGAACGCGCAAGGTCAGGAGCTGAGTACTGGTGCCCACCACGTTGGTCGCCTTGACCGTCACGGTCGCGTCTCCGGGCGCCGTCGGCGTTCCGGCGATGGTCGCGGTGCCGTCGCCCGCATCCACCAGTGTCAGCCCGCTCGGCAGTCCGGTCGCCGAGAAGGACGGCCGGGGATAGCCACTGGCCGTCAGGGACACGGAGCCGCTCTGTCCTCTGGTGAGGGTGGCAGCGGCCGCTGAGGTGAGGGCCGGGAGCTGGCTGACCACCACGTCGACGCTCTGCGACGGCGCCGAGCCCAGCGCGTTCGTCGCACCGACTGCCACCGGATAGGTTCCGCCGGTCCCGGCGGCCGGAGTGCCGCTCAGCGTCGCCGTCCCGTCGCCGTTGTCCAACCAGGCGAGACCGGAGGGCAATGTGCCCGTCGCCGTCACCGCCGCCACCGGGAAGGCGCTGGTCGAGACCGTGACACCCGCGGCCACGCCCACCGCGAAGGACCAGCTGTCAGGCACCGCCGGAGCGAAGGTCGGGACCTTGTTGCGCTTGATCGTCAGCGTCTGCGATGCGTCATCCGCATGAACCACGATGGTCGATTGACCGGGCGCCGACGGAGTGCCCGAGACAGACGCCGTCCCTGCCGCCCCCGGCGTGAACGTCAGCCCTGCAGGCAGTGTCCCGGTATAGGTCAGCGGGTTCGCCGGATTCCCGCTCGTCGTGACCGTGAATGACCCGGCCGAGCCCACCGTGAAGGTCGCCGCGGCGGCACTCGTGAACTCCACTTGGTTCGCCACCGTCATGGTGAAGACGCCGCTGGAGGTGCCGGCGACATTCGTCGCCTTGACCGTGAAGCTGGACGTGCCCAGGGTGGTCGGCGTCCCCGACAGCACGCCAGTTGAGCTCAGCGACAGGCCAAGGGGCAGCGCTCCGGCGGTCACCGAGTAAGTGGTCGCGCCTGCCAGCCCGCCGGAGAGGGTGTGCGTATAGGGCTGGTTCCGGTAGACCGGCCCCAGGTCTGCACCGGTCAGGCTGGGAGCGGCGACAACCACAACGTTGACCGACGCCGATGACGCTACGGCGTTGGTCTGGTCCCAGGAGTCCTTCACTGCGCCGGCGGGCACGGTGAGCTTCACCGTCCCGCTCTGGGTGATCCCGCCGACAGTCGCCGTCCAGGTGGTGCCATTGCCCGACAACGCGACGACGTAGCCGTTCGCCGTGCCGCTGAGCTGAAAATCGGACAACGTCAGGCTGTCCACGAAGGTCGTGGTCGACGTTCCCGGGATCGTGGAGATCGGAAACTGGAGCGAGCCGCCCGAGGCGATGTACACCGGATCGCCCTGCGGGGTCCCGACGGAGACGGAGGGGGCCGAGGGGACCGCCCCGCCTGCAGGCGTGGTCCGGATCTGCTCCAGCTTGGCCGTGAGGGTCGATGCCGACTCGTAGTTGGACGGGAAAGTGATGCTGACCTGCACCTTTGTCACATGGGTGAAGTCGGGCTGCGGCGTGAAGCAGACGGGGTTCACGCTGCAGTTCATGTTCAGCACGATGTTGTACGGACCGTTGGTGGAGTTCACCCCGGTGCCGTAGCTGCCGGTCACACCATTGGCCGACGTCACGGCGATCGAGATGTTGGCGGCTGTCGAGTAGGACGACGGCGACGGCCCTCGGCTGATGTCGGCGAACTCCAGGAAGAACTGGTTGTTGAGTCCGCCAGAGGTCAGATCCTTGGAGGGCATGTCATAGGTCAGCCGCACCCCTGCGGCGCTGTTGCCGTTGCCTCCAGCGATCAAGGTTCCCACACCGCCGGACTGGCTGAACGTCCCCGGCGAGGTCGTTGACGTGTTCGGCTCCGGGAGCGTCTGAACCGTGCGGGTTCCCAGCACCGATCCGGCGAAGTCGTCAATCACCACCGTGGCTGCCGAGGCCGACGGCGCGAGGGCGAGCGCCCCCACCGTCATCACGGCGATGGCCGTCATGCCTGCCGCGATACGCCGCCCGACGCTGGACCTCAGATGGGTGACCATGATTGTGCCTCTCAGTGTTGCCGACTTCGGGAGGGACTTAAGACCCGCCTGTGTGTTCCACACGTGTGCATCATCGCAGACGATGTGGCGCAGTTGATACCACGTCCACCCTATTCGCGCATGAGGGACTCGGACCGTACAGTGGCAGGGCTCCCATCGGCCGGCTGGAGCCGTCCAGCACGAGAGATCGGCACTGTCTGCATGACCGCTTCATCCGAACCGCCCGCAGCCCGCATGACACCGGCGGATGGTGTCGACCCTGCCGAACTGCAGACGTTTCTGCGCGTGATGGAGCAGATCGGCTCATTGCCCTCGGACCACCCACAGCTGGCTATGGCTCGTCGTGCGACCGCCGCGCTGTTCAAGGCCGCGAAGAAGCAACGTCGCACCGAACGCCGCGAGGCGATCACTGCGAACGATCGGGCGGTGGTGGCGGCCACCGCCACGGGCAGTCCCGGACGCATTGACGACGAGACCAAAGGGCTTCCGCTGGTCTCGACCGCGCGTGGAGCGACGGCCGGACGACTGCTGCAAGCACGCGCCTGTTACATCTGCAAACAGCCGTACGTCGATGTGGACGCGTTCTACCACCAGCTGTGCCCCGACTGCGCCCGGCTCAATCACGCCAAGCGTGACGCCCGGACGGATCTGACCGGCAAGCGCGCCCTGCTCACCGGCGGACGGGCCAAGATCGGGATGTACATCGCCCTCCGCCTGCTCAGGGATGGCGCGACCACGACGATCACCACCCGCTTCCCGCGTGACGCCGCCCGCCGCTTCGCTGCGATGGAGGACAGCGCTGAGTGGATCGACCGGCTGACGGTCGTCGGGATCGACCTGCGGGATCCCGCACAAGTGGTCGCGCTGGCGGACAGCGTCGCCGAGGCCGGGCCCCTCGACATCCTCATCAACAACGCGGCCCAGACAGTGCGGCGCTCCCCCGGAGCCTATTCGCGCTTGGCCGAGGCGGAGTCCGAGCCCCTTCCCGCAGGAATCACGCTCCCCACCCTGGTCACCTTCGGCCGCACCAGCGACGCCCACCCGCAGGCCCTGGCCGGTTCCGTGACGGAACTGACCAGTCACCCGCTGCCGCTGGCGAGCGAGGTGGCCCACCTCGCGCTGACGGCCCCCGCCGCATCGCTGGAACGCCTCGTTGCCGGAACGGCCATCGATGCGGGCGGGCTGGTCCCCGACACCGCCGAGTCGAACAGCTGGGTCGCCACCGTCGACCAGGTGGACCCCATGGAACTCCTCGAGGTTCAGCTCTGCAACCAGACCGCGCCGTTCATCCTGGTCAGCCGGCTGCGTGCGGCGATGTCGTCCTCCCCCGCGCGGCGCGCCTATGTGGTCAACGTCTCGGCGATGGAAGGCGTCTTCTCCCGCGGCTACAAGGGCCCCGGGCACCCGCATACCAATATGGCCAAGGCCGCGGTCAACATGCTGACGCGGACCAGTGCCACCGAGCTGGCCGAGCACGGCATCTTGATGACCAGCGTCGACACCGGGTGGATCACCGACGAGAGACCTCACCCGATGAAGGTGCGGCTGGCCGAGGAGGGTTTCCATGCCCCACTGGACCTGGTCGATGGCGCAGCCCGGGTGTATGACCCGATTGTCCGCGGTGAGGCCGGCGAGGACCTCTACGGCTGCTTCCTGAAGGATTACGCCAAGTCAGCTTGGTAGGCCGAGCGGACCGGGGCTCGCGGGTGTCACGATCGCAGCTCTGCTCCGACCCGGCGCGCCGCCTCGGCCACGGCCCCCTGCCGCACGACGGCGGCATCCTGCGCCGTCAGCGTCCGGTCTGCAGCCCGTAACCGGAGGGCGAAGGCCAGGGACTTCTTCCCCTCCCCGACCTGCTCCCCGCGGAAGACGTCGAAGAGCCGGACCGATTCCAGCAACTCACCGGCGCCGGCACGGATCGCCTCTGCCACGTGACCTGCAGGGACGCTTTCGTCCACGACCAACGCGACGTCCTCCTTGCCCAGCGGGAAGGCAGAGACCGGAACAGCCTGGATCGGCTGGGACGGTGCGACCGCCATCACTGCATCGAGGTCGATCTCGAAGGCCACAGCACGTTCGGGAAGACCCATGCGTTCCACGACCTGGGGATGCAACTCACCCGCGTACCCGACCGTCGGACCGCCGGGCACCGTCAGCCTGGCGGTCCGGCCCGGATGCCAGGGAGCATGTCCCGACTCCGCCGTGATCGTCAGGGTCACACCGCAGGCCTTCCCGACGGCCTGCGCGAGTGCCACGGCATCGGACCAGTCAGCCACCCTCCCGGGACCCCACCAGCCGGGCAGCTCACGATGACCTGCAAGAACTCCTGCGACCTGGCGCGGCTGCGGGGGCACGGCCGCCTCGATGGCGGCCAGCTCTTCAGGCCCTGGCCGGGCACCTCCGCCCAGAGAGGGCGCAGCAGGCGCACCGGGATCCGGGATCGTCACCAGACCGGACTCGAAGACGGCGATGTCACCGGCACCGCGAGCGATGTTCCGCCGGACCGTGGCCAGCAGCGTGACCAGAAGCGAGGTGCGCAGGTACGGCTGAGCCTC
>JAATES010000249.1 GCA_015655615.1 Actinomycetales bacterium | reverse complement strand
TAGCGGTCGAGCGGCCCATCCCGGTCGTCGTGATCACCTCATCGAGGATCCGGCCCCGATCGCGTTTCGATGCCCTCGTATACGCGCTCCGGAGCTTGTTCGTTACGTGCCTTCTCGCGGCCATCGGTATCTTGCCTTCCACCGGGCAAGCCTGCCCCCCACCCGGAGGACTACGCGTTCAAAGAACCTGAGGCACCGACCACACCCACGCGCTCAAAGAACCTGAGGTACGTCGGGATCTGGCCGTCTGCCATGTTTTCGTATAACATTAATGGCGTGAGCGAGTGTGAGACGATCAACGGCACTCCTGTCACCGAGGAGCAGATCGCGGCCTGGGCAGAGGAAGCCGAGGCCGGATACGACATCGGGGCATTGAAGAAGCGAGGCCGCGGGCGACCTGGGCGTGGCGCTGAGCCGTCGCAGGTCATTGCGCTGCGCCTCACCGCAGACGAGATCGCCACCCTCGACGCCCGAGCGGAGCGGGAGGGGAAGTCTCGCTCCGAGGTGATCCGCGAGGCCTTGACCTCGGCGTGAGAGCTCATCCCTCGGCGTTGAAGCACGGGATTGATCCCGAGGACGCGATCCAGGCTGCAACGTGGGCGACCTGGATCGAGGACCTTGATGACGGCAGTCCAGCTCGGCAGCTTGGGCTCGGGTTCGACACCCATGGTCGTCTTCTTGAGACGGTCATGCTGGTCTTCGATAGCGGGAACGAGCTTGTGATCCATGCGATGAAGGCGCGACCGCAGATGCTCGATCTGCTTCCGTAGCTGGTGTGCGGGGATGGGCTTACTTCATCTTCTCCGACACCGTGCCCCGGTGTGCCCCGAACCGTCGAGCGATCGAACTGACGCTCTCGCCACTGTCTCATGTCGTGTAAATAGCGCCTATCTGGTGAGGCGTCAGAGGCGTTCGACTCCGTGCTCTTTGGTTCCGTCACTGCCGCAGCGAGGGCCGAATCGGCCAAGACGGCCGACGGACCCGCCTGCCGACACCTCGTCTCGCCTGCCCCCACACGGCCTCCAGTCGCTCGACGCGCTTCCACTCATCAACCCCGGCCCACTACTCAGCGATCTGCGCCGGGGCGGGGAAGTATCGAAAAATGGTCCCGTTAGCTCCAACCCAGGCGATATACTTGAAGACGTTGAGACCTCCACCCTCCGGTGGAGGTTTTCTTGTATGCCCACTTCACAGAGCCCGCTCGCCCTCATCCGAGCCACCGAAGAACACCGGCCAGTCCTCGAACAGCTGTGGACCATGTTCCGCCATGACCTCTCCGCGTTCAGCGGGGCGCTCCCGGACGAGAGGGGACGATTCCGCCAAGAACGACTTGATGCCGCTCTGCGCGATCCAGGGTGGGCTGCGTACCTGCTCATCCTCGATGCGAGACCCGTCGGTCTCGCAGTCGTCCGCGAGCTTGACGCCGATGAGGCCGTGATCAGCAGCTTCTTCCTCATACATGGCGCCCGACGCTCTGGGCACGGGCGAGAGGCGGTGCGAGCCATCACCGCGTATCGTCCAGGTCGCTGGGCCGTCGCCTTCCAAGACGCCAACCACGCCGCGGCCATGTTCTGGTCAGCTATTGCATCCGAATCTGACGACAACTGGACGCTCCACCATCGCGTGGTACCCGGCCGACCGGACCTCCCGGAAGATTCTTGGATCCACTTCGACGTCCGCTGACGTGCTCGGTGATCCCACCTTCACCCGGGACACGTCCCGACAACTCTCCCGAGAGTTCCACCGTGGGGATGCGCCGGGCGAGAGCGGGCACCGGATGCTATCCGGCTGTGGCTGTGACCGCCGATATGGCCGCCTGCCGCAAGGCGTCGAAGCTCCCCAGGCTCTCAGTTGTCATGACACACCCATGCCGCGCTGCGTCTCCGGAATCGCCGTCAGCCAGCCGTCAACGGAGTCGAGTGCCTCCGCGATGCCTTCGTAGGGCTCTTCGTCGCAGTGTCCCGGGCCGGGTAAGACCTCGCCACGCGACCCAGCGCCGCCCTCGCAACGCGACGATGCCGACGCGACGCCGCCTATGGCTACGCCGCCTACGCGACGCTGCCTACGCCGACGCCGTGGCGCCATCACGCCGGGCAGGAGTCGGCCGCAGGTTCCCCAGTGATACGGTCCTGGGTCCAGTCGACGAGGTCCTCCAGGAGCCCGGAGGTCTCGTCCAGGACTCCCATATGCGTGAACCCCGCGTATTCGCGGTAGTCGAGATCCTGGCCCGACGCGCACAGTCCGGCAACGTAGTCTCGCTGCAGCGGCGCCGCGATGACCTCATCCGCAGAGCCCCAGGCCATGAACACGGGCATGTCGAACGGGCCGGTGGCCTCGTTCTCCCGCAGGCGTCGCCCGGCAGCGCCACCGGCCAGGTCGGACACGTACAACGGCTGGTCGTGGGAGAGCGCCAGCGAGGTGAGGACCGACACGATCATGCTCGAGTCCTTCACGCAGCGCGCGGCGTATTCGTGCACCAGGCCTCGTCCGGCAGGAGCGACATAGTCCGCGATCCGCACATCGGGGTAGGCGATGCTGTAGGGCACGAGCACCCAGGACGCGATCACGCCGAGCGCCCCGGTGACGCCTTGTTGCTGGATCCGCTGGGCCAGCGCCCAGGGATCGGCCGCAGGGGAGAGTGCGGCGACGCCCAGCACGGTGAGGTCCGGCGCATAGGTCGGCGCGAGCTTCGCCGTCCACAGCGCGGCGTGGCCACCTTGGGAGTGCCCCCAGATCACGGTGTCCGCGGAGAGGTCGACCCCTTCGAGACTGCGCGCCGCTCGCACGGCGTCGAGGGTGGAGCGGCCTTCCACCTCGCCGATCAGGTACGGGAAGTCTCCTTCGGCGCCCTGACCCGTGTAGTCGGTCGCGACGATCGCCCACCCATGGACGACGGCCGCGTCGACCGCGGGGATGCCCTGGATCCGGAACATATCGGTCATCAGGCTCGGCGCGCAGGACCGGGCGACCCCGGTGGTGCCGTGGTCCCAGGCCACGACCGTCCGTGGTCCAGTCGTCTCGCGGTCCGGCACGACGACGATCGCACTCGCGACGGCCGGGCGGTCCGCGAGGCCCGTGGTGGTGTAGAGGATGCGGGTGACGGTCGCACCGTCGGGCGCTTGACCCGGCCAGGGGGAGGACCGCAGCAGCACGCCGGGCTCACCAGGCAGGTCCGAAGGGGTGGCATAGAACGCGTCCACCACCGGGGTGCCGCGCCGCAAGGCATCACTGGCCAGCCACCCACCGGACGCGAGCGCGAGGACGGCGACCGACGCGGTCCAGCGCATCGCCTCAGGCCCCCAGCCGACACGAGGTCGGGACCTCGCCGGGGGACTCGCTCGGCGGACGACGAGGGCTCTGCCGCTGCGCCAGATCAGGCTGACGGCGAAGGCGATCGTGCGCATGCCGAACAGCACAGCCACGACGATCACCGTGACATCGGGCCACAGCAGGCCCAGCAGGCCGAATGTCACCTCGGAGGCGCCAAGGGCTCCGCAGAGCACGCGGGCACTGAGACGGCCGTGCAGCACTCCGGCGAGCCGCCCCAGACCCGAGACCGCGAGGAGCACGGCCAGGAATCCCGGCAACAACGCCAAGCTATGGCCGAGCCATACGAGCAGGAGTGCGCCCGCGGCGAACCAGGCCGCCGCGAAGAGCGCATCCCAGACGCGCAGGTCCCGGCGGCGAATGGCGAACTCGACCACGCCGGTGACCAGGCAGCTGACCCCGAGGTAGATGCCGAGCAGGGTGAGCGACGTCAGCGGACGGCTGACGATGAGGATTCCGAGCACCAGCAGGACCAGACCGGCACCGAGGACGAGCCACCCGGGAGCGCGGTCAAGAAGGCGGGGAAGTGCCGCGAGCCGGTCCCGGAACCGGACGGGTCGACCCGGCGCTTGCACATCCACGTCGCGATTCTACGGGGGTCCGCTACCGTCGGGGGATGTCCTTCACCGATGTCCCCACGCTGAGAAACGAGTTCGTCGAGCTGCGGCCGCTGAGCCTCGAAGACCACGACGGCCTTGTCGAAGCCGTCCGTGTCGATGACCTCTGGCGGACCTGGTACACGCACATTCCCTCGCCGGAGGCCATGGCCGACGAGATCGCCCGTCGTCTCGCCCGCCATGGCGAAGGCTCGCTCGCCCCCTGGACCGTCGTCGACCGGCGCACGGGCAAGGCCGTCGGGATGACCACGTACCTCAACCTCGATCCCGGCAACCGGAGACTGGAGATCGGCTCCACCTGGATCGGACGGCGAGCGCAGGGCACCGCGATCAACCCCGCCGCCAAGCTCATGCTGCTGGAGCGGGCGTTCGTCGAACTGGGATGCATCGCCGTGGAACTGCGCACCCACTGGCACAACCATCAATCGCGGGCGGCCATTGCCAGGCTCGGCGCCAAGCAGGACGGGGTCTTGCGCAACCACATGGTCATGGCGAACGGGACCGTCCGTGACACGGTGGTCTTCTCCATCATCGACAGCGAGTGGCCCGCCGTCCGGTGCGGCCTGATCGAGCGGCTTGCCCGTCACCGGCCCGTAGCTGGATCGCCGAGCTGACCAAGGGGGCGATACGAGGTGACTGGATCGTTCCGGGGGACGTCTTGATATGGCCTTCTTCTGCCAGGTCCGAGTCGATATTGTCAAGGTATGTCAACTGCCCTGATCGTGATCGATATGCAAGAGTCCTTCCGGCTGTCACCCTCCTGGGCCCAGGTGTCCAACCCCGCCATCGTGGCCGATGTGGCCACCTTGGTCGACGCTGCACGCGAGGCGGGCCATCAGGTGATCTGGGTGCTGCATGCCGCACCCGGCAGCGGTTCGGCGTTCGACCCTGCCCGGGGAGCCGTGCGGCTCCTGGACGGCCTCACGGTGGCACCGGGTGAGCCGGTGCTCACCAAGACGTCGCGCAACGCCTTCACCACGACGAGCCTGGGCCAGCTGCTCACCTCGGCACGGGTGTCGCGAGTTGTGATCGCAGGCATCCAGACCGAGCAGTGCTGCGAGACCACGGCGCGGGTCGCCGCTGACCTGGGGTATGAGGTGGACTTCGTGACCGAGGCGACCGCCACCTTCCCGATCGTCCGGCCGGACACCGGGGAGGTGCTCGGCGTGGATCAGGTGATCGAACGCACCGAGTTCGCGCTCGCGGGCCGCTTTGCGCGCATCGTGCGCCTCGCCGACGCGTTCGTGCTCCCTGAGGTCGCCTGAGCCATGGCGAGCACCGACAGCGAGGCGACGCGGCCATGAAGGTCGTCTTCCTGGTGGCGCCGGGCGTGCACCTGCTCGACCTCGCCGGCCCGGCGCAGGCGTTCGGAACCGCGGGCGAGCTGGGGGAGGAGCCCTGGGAACCGATGTATGTCGCCGAGACGCCGGTGGTCGTCGCGCATCAAGGTCTCCCGTTGCACACCGCGACCGCATGGCCGAGGCTCGGCAGCGATGACCTCATCGTCGTCCCGGGATGGAAGGTCGCAGCGGGAGCGGACACCTCGCGGTTCAGCGCCGCGACGCTCGAGCGCGTCGCGGACCACCACGCCGCGGGCGGCACGGTGATGAGCGTCTGCGCGGGTGCGTTCGCCCTGGCCGAGGCCGGACTTCTCACCGGCCGCCGGGCGACCACGCACCACGAGCTGCAGGATGTGCTCGCACGGAGGTATCCGGGCGTGCGTGTGGTGCGTGACGTCCTTTACGTCAGTGCCGGCCGGATCCACACCTCGGCCGGGATCGCCAGTGGCACCGACCTCGCGCTGCACCTGATCGCAGGGCGCCTGGGCACGCGGGTGGCCTCCCGGGTCGCTCGCGCCATGGTGGTCTACGCCCGCCGCAATGGCGACGAGCCGCAGCAGAGCATCCTGCTCCAGCACCGCGACCATGTCGACGACCTCGTGCATCGGGCCCAGGACGTCATCGACGATCACTACGCCCGACCGTTGCCCCTCGGAGCGCTTGCACGGCAGCTGGCGGTGAGCGAACGCACCTTGACCCGTACGTTCACCCGCGTCGTCGGGATGACGCCCCTTCGCTACCAGCAGTCATTGCGCCGCGAGCACGCGGAGCGGCTGATCGCCTCCGGCACCCCGGTCGAGGCGGCTGCCCGCGAGGTCGGGTTCGAGGACGCCCGGATGCTCCGCCGACTGCGCCGGACGTGCCCGACCGCAAGCATGCCGAGCGGGACCCCTCATGAGGATCCCCGCCGGTCGAACCACACGAAGTAGGCCGCCAGAGCCGTGACCAGGTCCCGATAGTCGTGTGTTATCGTTGATACGTGGATGTCAGATCGGTGATATTGGAGCGGGCGGCGGAGCTGTTGGCCGGCTCGGCCACCGGGGACATCTCGACGCGGGCCGTCTGCGAGGCGGCCGGGGTCGGCCAGCCGGTGCTCTACCGGATCTTCGGCGACAAGGAGGGTCTGCTGTCCGC
>JAATES010000287.1 GCA_015655615.1 Actinomycetales bacterium | reverse complement strand
GACCCACGCAGCGCGCGTCGACCGGGCCCAGGCGCGCATCAGGAGCGACCATTGCCGGGCGACCGGCAAGGACAGCCATTCGTCGGCGCTGGGGTCCAGTCGTATCGCAGTGTTGTCCCCGACCGCCACCAGCCCGGCCTCGCCGGTGAGCTCGACGACCGAGGCCGCGGCGGCCTCCGTCACTTCCAGGAGTGTGGCGATTCGACGTAGCTCACGGACCCCCAGCCCGCCTGCACGGAGGGTGACGGGCGGATTGTCGTGCCAGTCGTGCAGCAGATGCGTCACCAGCCGCACCGCGCTCTCGGCCGAGAGCGCGGCGAGCGTGTTGAGAGGAGGGAGGTCGCGGGGCGTCGGTTCCGTGCGGGGCGGGACCGAGGCGGCATGGTGCGTGCGGCCACCGCGCAGGGCCAACGCGGTGGAACGCGGCAGGGCGACGTGCCGCGGGTCGACCTCGGTCAGGAGGTGGTGGGTGATCAGCCACTGTATGGCCGTCCTGCCGCCCGGTGCGGTCGGGATCTCCCCGACCGGGGGGCCCCAGGCGAGGGCGTCCAGGATGCTGCGACTGCCTCGTGGGGCATCGCCGGGCACGGTGGTGGCGGCGCCGGGGACCACCGGGCCGAACCCGGCGGGGAATGGTCCCAGGCATTCGGGGACCCCTGGGGACACGGCGAGTCCCGCGTCGTGACGCCACAGCAGACCGATGTCCCACAGCATGTAGAGGTCAGGAAGCGCCGTTCCGGAGTCGCCGCTGATCGCCGCTGCCAGGGCAGCAGGGGAGGGGTCCGCACCCGTCGAGGCGAGGATCGTCGCCGCCTCGAGGATCTGGAGCTGCGCACCATTGAGGGTGGACAGTGCTTTCAGCACGCTCGCTCGCGAGGTCGCATGCGCCACCAGGACCGCGAGGCTGGCCGGTGCAGGGGTCGCCAGGTCAGGGCGCAGTCTCAGCAGCGTGAGGAGTTCATGGTCGCTGCGCGCTGCGATGTCCGCGCGATAGGTGCCCATCCGCACCATTCTACGAGGCCGCCGGGTGACAGTTCGCAGTCTGCGCCCTGAGCCGGGTAGCCTAAGTGTTCCGGCGTATGCCAGATCCGGGACGCATGGCGGCCTGATGCGGCTATGCGGGGTCCATGACAATCCATCAGCTCAGCGAGGTCCCAGTGCCTACCGGCAAGGTCAAATTCTTCGACGCGGACCGTGGTTTCGGCTTCATCTCTGCCGAAGACGGCTCCCAGGTGTTTCTGCATGCCTCCGCGCTGCCCGCCGACGTCCCTGCGATCAAGCCGGGTGCGCGGGTGGAATTCAGCGTGGCCGACGGTCGTAAGGGTCCTCAGGCGCTGACGGTGAAGCTGTTGGACCCGATCCCCTCGGTGGCCAAGGCACAACGCAAGCCTGCCGACGACATGGCGATCATCATCGAAGACCTCATCACCCTTCTGGACGGAGTCGGCGGCTCGTTGCGTCGCGGTCGCTACCCGGAGAAGTCCACGGCCGGCAACGTCGCGACGCTCCTGCGGGCCGTCGCTGACGACCTCGAGGCGTGATGATGGCCGCCCGCTCCTCCGCCACACGTACCGCTGCCCCGGACCTCGCTGCTGACGTCTCGGGGCGAAAGTCGCTGCGGCCCAGTAAGGACTCCGTCCTGGCCGCTGCCGAAGGCCTTGCTCGCGACGCTGCTGCGGAGGTGGCCGACCGACCCGAGGACGTCGGTGAGCACCTCGGTGCCACCGACGAGGGCGATCGCCTGGTGGCGCACCGCTTCACCTGTACGCTGCGCGGCTACCGCGGGTGGGTCTGGACCGTGCTCGTGGCCCGGGCGCCACGGGCCCGCACGGCCACGGTGTGCGAGGTGGTCCTGGTTCCAGGGGATGGTGCTCTGCTGACTCCGCAGTGGCTTCCTTGGTCGCAGCGGTTGCGGCCGGGAGACCTCGGGCCCGCCGACATCCTGCCGTTCCGTGCTGACGACCCTCGACTCGAGCCTGGCTTCACATCGGCTGGCGACCACGAGGTCGACGAGGTCGCCATCGAGGAATTGGCGCTCGCCAGAGCGCGCGTCCTCTCGGAGGACGGGCGTGATCAGGCCGCGCAGAGGTGGTACGAGACCTCCGCCGGATCCCGGGGTGTGGCACCTGGCCGTGCGGGTGCAGATTGCGAGGCCTGCGGGTTTCTGATCCCGTTGCAAGGCGCCCTTGGTCAGGTTTTCGGAGTATGTGCCAATGAATGGTCACCGGACGACGGCCGCGTGGTGACGTTGGGCCACAGTTGTGGCGCGCACTCCGAGACCGACGTCGTAGCGCACCCGAGCGACTGGCCCGATCCCGCGCCCATCATCGACGAATTGCGCATCGACGTGGTGTCGCGGGGCGACGAGGACGCTGATCTGGCTCTGACTGTGCGCGATGGGGCCACGGCCAGGCAATAAGACCCTGCTTCAAGTTGTCCTCCGGCCGCGCAACGTCCACTATTGACCTAGGGTGGTGGCGATTGGGTGGTGTCGATGAGGCCGATGGTGCTGGGGAGTTGAGGCAACCGAGGCACAACCCAGTTGGTCAGGGGAGCGAAGTAGTCCGACAGCGACCCTGAGCACAGGAGAGACACATGTGTGGTTCGGAGAGCTGAGCTAGATTCTCGGTAGATGACGATTTCGCGAAGATTGCAATCGACACATCATGCGACAGCGCGGCATATTTGTCAGCGCTGATTATAGAGGAGGAAGTTCAATGCCTGAAGGTGTACGCACCACGGTGGTAGCGAGGCGGCGGCGTATGTCTGCTGCTCAGGTGCGCTCCGCGATGATCGAAGCTGGGCAGCGCAGCGTGCTCAACGCGGGTCTGACTCTGGACCTGAACGATTCCCACTTCGATGACTTGATCCGTAACGCGGCCGTTCCACGCTCGTCAGTCTTCCGCATCTGGCAGTCGAAGGCCGACTACCTGGTCGACCTCTACGAGGCACTCGGTGCCGATGGCATCGGCCAGGCCAAGGATGGGCATGCGCAGGCCGCGATTTTCGAGGTGGCCAAAGAGATTCTGAAGGCCAATGGGAGTCGGCTGAAGAAGGCGGCGGGTCGCCGGGAAGTCCTGCTTGAGCTGGTGCGCCAAGGGGTTTCTGCGAACGTCGGCAAGATGTCTGAGTTCTCTCAGTGGCAGTCCTATCTCCAGATGTTGATCTCGGCTCCGATCCTCACGGATCTTCCGGAGGGCACGCGGATCTCCGATGCCCTGGTGGAGACCGAGCGTGTGGGCGTGGTGGGGCAGGCGGCCTCACGCTATGCGGAGATCTTCGGCGGCAGTCTCGGTCTGCGGCTGAAGCGTTCCGAGTTCTCCTATGAGCAGTTCGTGGTGGCGGCCAATGGAGTCGTCGAGGGGTTCGCGGTCCGTTCGGTCCTCGCCAGCGCAGGCAGCAAGGGTGCCGATGTGACGGACCCCAGCCTGCGGGCAGTGACCGAGGCGACCATCCCTGGCCCCGCAATCGATGGCGGGACTGCGCCCTGGCTCCCTGCTGCCATCGCGTTCCTGGGCATCGTCGATACCTTCTTCGAGCCCATCGAGGCGTAGTTCGGATCGTTCAGGCGTCGCCTGCTGAT
>JAATES010000128.1 GCA_015655615.1 Actinomycetales bacterium | reverse complement strand
CGGTGCGCCTGGACCGCGAGCTGGTCCCGTCGATGATCGAGGTCGGCCATGGGGCGATCATCCATGTGGCGTCGATCCAGGCGCGCATGCCGCTGTGGGACGGGACGCTCGCGTATGCGGCGGCCAAGGCGGCGCTGCGCAGCTACAGCAAAGGCCTTGCGGGCCAGCTCGCCCCGCAAGGCATCCGGGTGAACACGGTCTCCCCGGGCGGCATCCAGACCGAAGGTGCAGACAATCTCGTCGAACGACTCACCGAACGTTTCGATGGCGACCAGGATGCCGCGTGGGACTCACTCGCGTCCGCTCTGGGCGGCGTGCCGCTTGGGCGCTTCGCCACCCCGGACGAGGTCGCCGACGTCATCGCGTTCCTGGCCTCGGATGCCGCCGCCAGCGTCCTCGGCGCCGACATCGTCGTCGACGGCGGAACCATCCGCACCATCTGACCACCAGGCCCGACCGCTCGACGCCCACATGAAATGGAAAGCACCATGACCGACACCTTCACCGCCTACGACCCCGCAACCCTGCCCACGCCGGCGGTCGCCTACCTCGACGCCCATGACGAGAACCGTCATGCCGATGCCGCGGCCGTGTTCGCACCGGACGCGACCGTCCTCGACGACGGAAACACCTACGAGGGCATCGAAGCGATCACCGCCTGGATCCAGAGGTCATCGGCCTAGTACACCTATGCCAGCACCCGCGTCGGTCAGCAGGTCACCGGCGAGAATCATCCGGTAGTGCAGATCCGACTGGACGGGAACTTCCCCGGCGGCACCGTCACCCTCCGCTACCAGTTCGAACTCCAGGGCGGGTTCATCAGCCGGTTGGCGATCGAGGTCTGATCGCCCACTGACGGTCGACATCCGGTCACAAGAGGAGGCACGTTTCCGCAAGCTCGGAACGCGCCTCAGATGATTCCTCGGCCGGTGAACGGTTCAGGCCCGGAGCTGGTCCTCCGCTGCCTGGTCCTGATCGATCAGCCAGATCTTCGAGATCCTGTCACCCGATCGTGCAGCGTGATCAGGCGTGCGGCACCTTGTGGTGATCCTTGTCCGCTGTTGTTCGAAATGAGCTTTCGCGTACGCCCCTTGTAGACGGTGTGGGTGATGAGGAGGGCTCCGCCTGCGGTGAAGATGGCCGCCACGAGAGTCACTGCGCGGGTTCCGAAGCCGTGGTCGATGATCTGACCGCCGGCCCACGATCCGAGGGCGGCTCCCAACGCGAACGCTGACATGTTGATCGTCAGTGAAAGAGTCGGTGCGTCCGCCGCCGCGTTGAGGATCTTGACCTGAAGACCGGGTATGAGCGCGAAGGTCGAGATGGAGAGCACGGTGAGGAACACCGCGTTTCCGAGCATCGAGGGGGCAACAACCCAGTACAGGAGGCAGACTGCTACGAGAGCCCAGGAGAGGCAGAGGACGGTGGCGTCTGCTGATCGGTTCGCGAGCCGGCCGCCGAGCATGTTTCCCGCGATCGAGCCCAGCCCATAGGCGAGGAGCGCAGCGGGAACCCAGGCGCTCGGAAGACCCCCGACGACTGTCAGGAGCGGGACCATGAAGGTGATGATGGTGAACATGCCTGCCGCGCACAGGACGGTGGACAAGACGGTGCCGATCACCTGCCGGCTCTTGAAGACACGCAACTCGCGCGCAGGCGATGCATCGGCGTGGGCACCGTCATCGGGGATCGTGACCAGGACAAGGACGGCTGCGACCAGGGCGAGGGCCGCGACGCTGGCGAACGTGGCCCGCCAGCTCAGCTGCTGTGCCAGGAGTGCGCCGAGCGGGACCCCGAGCACGGTGGCCAGATTGATACCGAGCTGCGTACTCGCGACGGCGGATCCCTCGCGCCCTCGGGTGGCCATGCTGCCCGCAGTGACCACGCAGACGGCGAGGAACGTGCCGTGGATGAGCGCAGTGATCATGCGGCCCACGACCAAAAGCGCGAAGGTGGGAGCCAGGCTGGAGACGATGTTTCCGGCCACCGAGACCAACAGCAGCAGCACCAGCAGGTACTTACGGCGGATGCGGGTGGTGATGGTGGTGACGACCGGCCCACCGACCACGACCGTCAGGGCATAGACGGTCACCAGGAGCCCGGCCGTGGGAATGGTGACCGAGAGATCATCAGACAGGGCGCTGAGCAGGCCGCTCGGGGCGAGCTCCGCGGCGCCGACGCAGAAGATCGCCAGAATCAGCACAGCCATCCGCGACTGCATCAGCAACGACTTGCCGTCGGTCATGAGACGACTGCGTCGCGGCCCTGGGGCAATGAGGTGAAGCCGTCGGAGGCCAAGAAGTGGCCGGCTCCCGGGACCACGCGCGCGGCGGTCCCGAGAAGGTCGGCAAGGCGATCGGTATGGTTCGGCGGCACCAGCGTGTCGTTGTCGGAGCGGATGGGAACGATCCG
>JAATES010000248.1 GCA_015655615.1 Actinomycetales bacterium | reverse complement strand
GGTTACTGGCGCATCGCACCCGATCGCCCGGCCGGGCTGCCTGAGTCCGCGGCCTCACTTGAAGTGCTGCTGGCGGACCCTGCGGGACGGGTCTCGGTCTACCTGGGTGCCGTCGCCGAGGCCCGGGTGGACCTGGTCAGCGACCTGGTGGCACGCACGTCGACCGCAGCCGAGGTCAGTGCCTCCAAACGCCTTTACGGGCTGGTCGAGGGCCGCTTGATGTGGGTGTGGGAATTAGCGGCATTCGGCCATCCGTTGCAGTCGTATCTGTCTGTCACCATGGATCGGGTGGAGTCATGAGCAGTGAAGTCATCGGCGTGGCCACGCCGGGGAACGCCTCCGAGCCCGTTGCCGCGCACGTGCCGCCCCGCAGCCCGTTGCTCGACCGGCACGGCGCGGTCGAGGGGACGGGGCCGGATGCGGGAGTGGCCTGGCATTACGGTGACCCGGTGGCTGAGCAACGCGCGCTGGAACGTGGTGCCGGTGTGGTCGACCAGTCGACCACCGGCATCGTGCGGGTCAGCGGCCCGGATCGCCTGAGCTGGCTGAACTCCATCACCAGCCAGGAGCTCGCCGGCCTTGCGCCGCACCAGTCGACCGAGACCCTGGTGCTCAGCCCGCAAGGGCACATCGAGCATGCGCTGGGGGTGGTCGACGATGGCAGCGCCCTGTGGCTGCTCGTCGACGGCTCCGCCACGTCAGCATTGGTGACATGGCTCAACCGCATGAAGTTCGCCCTCCGGGTCGAGGTCACGGACGTCACGCCGGAATGGGCCGCCTTGGGCGAGCCCATCGCCGCCGAGTCGGCGCCAGGAGAGCCTTTGGCGTGGGTGGACCCGTGGCCCGTGGTGGCTGCCGGGGGCACGCGCTACGGTCCGCCCGAGGACGACCATCCCGGTTCCCACCGGGCGTGGCGGCTGGTGCTAGTTCCGCGCGATGACCTGCTCGACGCCATCCGGGAACGCGAGGCGTCGGGATGGCGCCTTGCCGGGACCTGGGCGAGCGAGGCACTCCGCATCGCTGCCTGGCGGCCGCGTTTCATCACCGAGGTGGATCACCGCAGCATCCCGCATGAACTCGACTGGCTGCGCACCGCGGTACACCTCCACAAGGGCTGCTACCGCGGGCAGGAGACGGTGGCCCGGGTGCACAACATGGGCAGGCCGCCCCGGCGGATGGTGTATCTGCACCTGGACGGATCCGTGGATGTCCTGCCGCCAGCCGGATCGGCGATCTCTCTGGACGGTCGCACCGTGGGAACGCTGACCTCAGCGGCCCGGCACCATGAGGACGGTCCCGTTGCGCTCGGGCTGCTGCGTCGCGGGACCGCTGAGGACGCCGAGCTGGTGGTCGAGGTCGCCGAGCATCCGGACGTCGTGGTGACCGCCGCGCAAGAGGTCATCGTGCCGGCCGACGGAACCTCCGTGGATCGTCCGCCAGCGCGCGGGCCCCTGACGAGAGGTCTTCCCCGGACCGGGATGGTCGGCGGCGCATAACAGTACACTCACCACGATTCGTCTTGTACAGTCAGGGTATGGACGTTGCGGTGAGTGCCCTGCGGGCCGAGCTGAAGACCTGGATCGACCGAGTCCGTGAAGGCGAGGAGGTCGTGGTGACGGATCGGGGGGTGCCCGTGGCGCGCTTGGTTCCCGTGGAATCCACCGACCTGATCACCGACCTGTTGCGTGAGGGCTCACTGACCGCACCGACCGAGGCGAGAGTGTCCTTGTCCGCAGACGGCCCAGGGGATCCTGCGGCCGACCACCGCGGTGGCGTGTCCGGACTAGTCCGCCGATTGCGCAGGTAGCGCAGATGGCGCTGGTCTATGCGGATGCCGGTGCGCTCGTGACCTTGTGCGTGCCCGGGCGCGGGAGCTCGGTGATGACGACGCTCTGGAATCGGGCCGATGTGATCGTCACCAGCCGGGTGGCTGTCGTGCAGGTGCCTGCGGCCCTGGCGCAGGCGCGGCGGACCGAGGTCATCACGGGCGAGGAGGCTGCTGCGGCACTGGTGCAGTGGCAGCGGATCAAGCACGGCCTCTACGTCATGGAGGCGACCGGCGACCGCGGCGAGCACGCAGCGCAGTTGGCGGACGCGCACGACCTGCGTGCTGACGATGCCTGGCACTTGGCGGCAGCCGTGGAGCTCGCGCACGCCGGCGGGCTCGTGGCAGCTGGAGACGAGCGGCTGGCCTTCGCTGCACGGTGCGAGGGATTGACGGTGGTGCAGTGGTGAGGCGTGAG
>JAATES010000104.1 GCA_015655615.1 Actinomycetales bacterium | reverse complement strand
GGCCGCGGAGCTCCTCGGGGGTGCGGGCGTAATGGACGACCATCGGCGCTACCACCGACAGTGACCCCCCGATGCTCAGGCGGGACAGGTCGAGCGCGGGGGTAGGCCCGCTGGCGCCGCCGTAGACGACCAGGGTGCCGCGCACGCGCAGCGAGGCGAGGCTGGCATCGAAGGTGGCTGCGCCGATGCTGTCGTAGACCGCGGCGACGCCCTCGCCGTTCGTGAGCTCGCGGACCCCGTCGGCGAACGTGTCGTAGAACAGGACGTGGTCCGCGCCCACGGCGCGTGCCGTCGCAGCCTTCTCCTGGGTGGACACGGTGCCGATGACGACGCCGCCCCGGATCTTGGCGATCTGGGTGAGCACCTGGCCGACGCCTCCGGCAGCGGCGTGGACGAGGACCGGGTCCCCGGACTGGATGGGGTAGGCGTCGGTGGCCAGATAGTGCGCGGTGACGCCCTGCAGGAGCAGTGCAGCCGCGGTCTCGTCGTCGATGTCGTCGGGGATCGGCACTGCCGTGCGCGAGTCGACCGCCGCGAAGTCGGCGAAGCTGCCCTGCCCGCCCGTCAGCCAGCCCACGCGCTGGCCGACGGCCAAGCCGGTGACCTGCTCGCCGATCTCGACGATGGTGCCGACTCCCTCGACCCCGGCGTAGAAGGGTGCCCCCGGGTTGGCGGCTTGGGCGCGGAGGTATTGGTGAGCGTCCATGAAGTTGACTCCGGAGACGGTCACCTCCACCAGGACCTGGTCCGGCTCGGGAGTCGGGCGCTCGACCTCGGTCGGGGTGAAGGCCCCGGAATCGTCTACCACGATTGTGTGCATCACATGTCTCCTCTGTTCGGATGATGCAGGTGGGTGTCAGTAAGTGAAACGGGGGAGCCGGCCCAAGCCGACTATGCCAGTGCGGACGTCTCCGCCCTGCTGATGGATCGGTCGATGCCGCGAAGCACCCCGATTGCGGCCTCGAGGCCGACTCCCTCGCCGAGGTGGCGATCCAGGAACTGGCTCCATTCGGCACGGACCTTCGCGAGGTTGCCTGCGGCGAGAGCGGTCGGGTGGACCTTGACCGCACGGCGGTCGTCGGGGTCGGCGTCGCGCCGGATCAGCCCCTTGCTCTCCAGCGCCCGCAGGACGGCGCTGGTATTGCTGGAGCGGATGCCCACCCCGCTGCAGATCTGAGACGGACTGACACCGGGGTTGCGCTCGATGTGGTCCATGACGAGGCTCTCAAGCTCACTGACCTCGATGATCCCGGGGTCAGCGTGCCCATTGAGACGGATATCGCGCGCCACACTCAAGATGAAGTGGGCGAGGTCGGCGAGCTGTGTCGACCGTTCGGTCGTCATACGTGATCTCCTTGCTCGAGGGTACCTATGCTAACATAGTTAAGATAAGATAGCCAAGGCGAGGTCAGCGTGAACAACACATATCCAGCCACCCGGGCAGCACGGGGAGACGGAACAGCACGAGGAGCGACGGGCAGTCCCGGGGGCATCGGCGCGGGCCTTCTCATAGCACTGTCACTGCTCGCCGGGATCGCGCCGTTCGCGACCGACATGTACCTGCCGGCATTCCCGGACATGGTCGGTGAACTGTCCACAACGGCGGCGGGCGTCCAGCTGTCGCTGACGGCCTTCCTCATCGGCGCAGGCCTCGGACAGTTGGTCTTCGGACCGCTGTCCGACCGGATCGGGCGCCGCCGGCCGCTGCTCGTGGGGATGGTGCTCTACCTCGTCGCGAGCGCGGCCGCCGCGCTCGCGACGTCGATTGCGGTGCTCATCGTCGCCCGGCTCATCCAGGGCGGGGCCGGGGCCGCGGGCATGGTGATCTCGCGCGCCATCATCACCGACCTCGCCAAGGGAGTGGCTGCCGCGCGGGCGATGAGCGTCGTGATGCTCATCAGCGGGGTCGCGCCGGTGCTCGCCCCCGTCGTCGGCAGTGCGCTCGTCAATCCGTTGGGATGGCGTGGCCTGTTGTGGATCGTGACCGGCCTGGTCGGGGTCAGCCTGGTCGCGACCCTGCTGGTCGTGCGCGAGACCCATCCGCATGCGGCGCGGACGCGCGAGCATCGCCCCGACCGGGCCGCGAAGGTAGCGGAGCTGACGTCACGCGCCTACGTGGGCAACATGCTCGCGTTCGTCCTCGCTTTCACCGCGATGATGGCGTACATCTCGGCCTCGCCGTTCCTCTATCAGGTCAAGATCGGTCTGAGCGCGGTCCAGTACGGGCTCGTCTTCGGGCTGAACGCGCTCGCGCTCATGGTCGTCGGCGCCCTGTCCGCGAGGCTCACCCGACGGTTCCGCGTCGAGGACATCGCTCGCACGGGGTTGCGGCTGAGTCTGGCCGCCGTCGTGGCCTTCGGGATCCTCGCCGTCACGGCGGTGCCTCCGCTCTGGCTCGCGGTCCCGATCCTGTTCGCCGTGGGATCGCTCGGGCTGGTCTTCGGCAACACGACCGCGCTCGCGCTGACCGCCGTCCCCGCAGCCGCAGGCCTGGGCTCGGCGATCCTCGGGATGCTCCAGCACATCCTCGCCGGCGCGGTCGCCCCGATCGTCAGCATCGGCGGCGGGACGACGGCGCTGCCCCTGGCCCTCACCATGCTCGTCGCCTCGGTAGGCGCGAACGTCGCGTTCGCGGCCACCAGACCAGCCGACCGGTCCTCCCGTCTCACCGCAGCCGTTGCCGAGTCTCAGAACGCTGGCTGAGCAGCAGTCCTCAGCCAGCGCCCACGCCGCAGGTCCACTCGGGGGCGAAGCGAGTAGCATGGGAACTGTCACAGCGGTGGGGCTCGCCTTAACCGCGGCAGCGATGTCGCCAACGGTCCCTGAGACACCCGATGGGGTGCTCGCCGTGATGTCTGTTGACCTGATCGGCGATCTTCTCACCGGGAACCGCTTTCCATACGGTTCGATCGGTTGAGGAGAGAACAATGACACGCGAGAGAGTGGTATTCACCGAGGTTTCGGCACTGGAGATCCTGGATTCACGGGGCAATCCGACCTTGCAGGTGGCCGTCACCACCGATGACGGCGCACGGCACGTTGCGGGCGTGCCATCGGGTGCATCGACCGGCACTCGAGAAGCCGTCGAACTGCGGGACGGCGACCCTGAGCGCTACGCGGGCAAGGGAGTCACCGGAGCGGTCGGAAACGTGACCGGCGAGATCGCCGACCTGCTGCGGGGCAAGTCCTGGCGGTCGCTCGCGGAGGTCGACGGGGCGCTCATCGCCCTCGACGGCACGCCCAACAAGGCTCGCCTCGGCGCCAATGCCATCGTCGGCACCTCGATCGCCTCTGCACGGGCGTTCGCGTCCGACACTCCGCTGTGGCGGTTTCTGCAACCCGAGGGGGTGGCGGCTCGTCTGCCCGTCCCGCACTTCAACGTGCTCAACGGCGGGGTGCATGCGCCCAACGATCTGGACTTCCAGGAGTTCATGATCGCCCCGATCGGCGCCCCGTCGTTCCCGGAGGCGCTGCGGGCCGGAGCCACCGTGTACGCCAAGTTGCGCGCCCTGCTCCGCTCCAGGGGAGAAGCCACCGGCCTGGGGGATGAGGGCGGGTTCGCCCCCAACATCGCCCGGCCCGAGGACGTCCTCACGCTCATCGTCCAGGCCATTGCCGACGCTGGATACCCTGCGGGCAAGAACGGTGTGGCGATCGCGATGGACCCCGCTTCCAGCGAGTTCTTTCGGGACGGTGCCTACCACGTCGCGGGCGAGACACTGAGCACCGACGACATGATCGCCCGCTACGAGCAGATCGGCACGGACTTTCCCGCGGTCTGGCTGCTCGAAGACGGCCTGGCCGAGAACGACTGGGACGGTTGGCAGCGCCTCACGGCTCGACTCGGCGAGCGCTTCGAGCTCGTCGGCGACGACATCTTCGTCACCAACCCCGCGATCATCACCGAGGCCATCGGGAGGAAGATCGGCAACGCCGCCCTGATCAAGGTCAACCAGGTCGGTTCGGTCACTGAGACCCTCGAGGCGCAACGCATCTGCCGCGAGGCCGGGTACGCACAGTTCGTCTCCCACAGGTCCGGGGAGACCCCCGACTCCTTCATCGCCGACCTGACGGTGGGCACCGGCACGGGACACCTCAAGAGCGGAGCCCCGGCCCGCGGCGAACGGGTGGCGAAGTACAACCGTCTCCTGGAGATCGCCGCAGCCAACCCCCAGATTCCCTACGGGCTGGTGACCGCTGAGTAGCAGCTGAACCGGCGGCTGGGCAGCCTGGCAGCGGCGGGGGATCCGGATTCGATCATGCCAACCAGATCCCCAGTCCCGCCGCCGCCAGGCTGACGATGAGCATTCCCGCAGCGTGGGCGAACGCCACCGCCACCGCCCGGGGCCCATCCGCCATGGCAAGGCGGACACCTTCGACGCTGGCCGTGCTGAAGGTCGTGTAACCTCCGAGCAGACCCGTGCCGAGCACCCGTTTGACCTCGTCGAATCCGCTGTGCTGCAATGCCAAGCCCGTCAGCAGCCCCAGCAGCAGGGAGCCGGTGACGTTGATCACCACGGTGCCCAGGGGGAGCCGCAGTCTGTTGTGCCGCGCGACCGCTCCGTCCACGACGAAGCGGAGCATGGCACCGAAGCCGCCCGCGACGGCCACCAGCAGCGCCATCACGACGGATTCGCAGTGGGACGGCGAGTCGAAGCGACCCGAGTGGAAGCAACCTGAGCGAGAAGGATGCCGGCCAAGGCGCAACCCAGTCCGACGACGACACTGACCACCGCGTATGCCGCACCGGTCCACGTCGACCCGCCGCGGACCAAGAGGTCGACCTCGACGATGAAGGTGCTGTAGGTGGTGAAGCCGCCGATCACCCCCGTGCCGACGCCTACCCGCACTCGCCGGCGCCACCCCTCATCCGGCCCGCTCCGTGACAAGGCCTCCTGCAGAAGACCAAGGAGGAACGATCCGCCGAGGTTGATCCCGAACGTCGTCCAGGGCCACGCGCCCGGCGAAGCCGGGAACGCCCCCTCCAACCAGGCACGGACCGTGGTACCGACTGCACCGCCGAGCAGCGCCAGCAGCAGAAACGACGGCCGCCCATGCAATGGATGCGGCCGCTGAGCAGGCGGACTCTTCCTGGCGTGCTCGTCGGTCACTTCCACAGCGTCCGCTCCTTCCAGTCCACGACCGTGAGCGGCACGATCAAGACGGGGCGATGCTGATGATGCGAGAGCTGCACTGCCACCGACCCGTCGATGAACTCACGCGCCCGGGCGCCCGCCCCCGGTGCTCGCGTCCCGACGACGATCGCCGCGGCGTCGACCGCCCTCGCGAGATGGGTCAACGCCCGGTCGGGGCGACCGGCAAGGTAGCGGAACTCCCACGTTGCGCCCGTCTTGTCCATGACGGCGTGGAGAAACCTCTCCATCTCGTGCTGCCGCTCGTGCCAGGAGTCGTCGACGGTGTCGGGGTCGATCTCGGCGTGGCGCACCGTGCCGTCGGGTAACTCCTCCACCGGATAGCGTGCCGGGTCCACGTAGGCGAAGTAGACGGTGATGCCGCCCATCGCACTCGCCCAGTCGGCGGCGGTCAAGGCCAGATACTCGGGCTGGTCCGGCACGAATCCCACGACGATCGGATGTCCGGCGAACTGCGTCATCCGCGATGAGCTGGGCTGGGGAACAATCGATTCGCGCATTCCCTCTCACGCACCTTCCGCGGGCAGCGACCAGCCCTGCCCGTCAACAGACGGAACAGGAACCATCAGCCAGTGCGGCGGTTCGAGCCAGCGGCCCAGGCAGGATCCATTGCCTTCCCCATACTATAGACGCCTGGCACCTGCCGGCTGGTCCGGTGTGATCTCTCGGCCCCGATCGCCATCGGATCAACGGCGCACGGCGACGGTCCTCTTGGAGGTCGTCGTCTTCGTCGCGTAGCCCTTCTTGGAGACCTTCACCGTGACGGAGATGCGCTTCTTGGCGTGCTCGCGGGTGAGCCGTAGCGTCGTCTTGCGCACAACCGCACGCAGCTTGCGTCCAACCTTGCCGTGCCCTTGACCTTGGGGCGCGTCAGCGCACCGAGACGTTCACCAGGCTGACGGGTCGGCCGCACTTGCTGAGATCCGACGTCGCGCTCGCACGGTAGGTGCGCGTGCCCGAGACGAGTGGGACAGTCAGCTCCACCGTCACCGAGGACACCGGGACGGAACGCTGGTCGTCACCCCTGCCGGTGTAGACGAGACCGCAAGCGATCGTTGTCCCGCCGCCCGCCGCCCGCCGCCCGCCGGGCCGACCGAGCCACCCCAGCCCCGGTCCTTGCTCTCCTTGCCCGAGTCCGAGTCCGAGCCCGAGAGGACCGCTCCGGCCTGGGTCAAGACCCTGGTTCGCGTCCGCGGCCTTGTCACGCTCCACGCGAAGCCGACCGAGTACTGCTACCCCCACTCGTAGGCCCACCGGAAGTAGCCGGACTTCTGCTTGCTCCAGCCCATCGACCCGACGTTCAGGCTGGAGACGGGGTCTACCTCCTTGCTGGGCGGGGTGAGGCGATAGTTGGTCGCAGGCACGCGTCACTTGCGTCGCCCACACAGACGAGGGCATCGGCACCCTTGTACCCGCCCAGGTCGATGATGACGTTGTCCTCCCCGTCCGCCTGCGCGACAGGGGATGCCACGGCCCCGGCGAGCAGGAAGGCGACCACGGTGAGGCCGGTGACGAGTGCTCTGGCCCGGGTGGTGGCCGTACGCGAGTTCTTGATCATGGAGTGTCTCCGATGGTCAGGCGGTCTGCTGTGACCCACCTCAAGGTGCACTCGCCCGGAAGTTCGGCAACAGACGCTGCCTGACGTGCCCGCTCGGCGAACCCGCCACCGGTGCTATCGCTGCGCGGGTCGGCTGCCGCCCGACAGCACCGTCCCCGCCCCCCTCGCCGCGATCATCATGATCTCCTCAAGGGTCGACCTGCTTTCGGTCATCTCCACCCCGCCGACGACCACTGCCAGCACGGCATCGGCCTGATCCCGCGGCACTCCGGGGAGCCGGAGCGTGCGCCCGTCGAGGACGACGGGGAGGCCGGCATCACGAAGGAGCCGGAAGGCCTCCTCCCAGCGGTCCGTGCGGATCACGAGCGACGTACGATCCGCTGTGATCGCCTCCACGGTCCCCGCCGCACTGACAGAGCCGGCGGTGAGGATCACGACGCGGTCGCATCGCGTGGCCTCCTGCATGTAGTGGGTGGTCACGATGATCCCGACGCCCCGCTCGGCGGTCTCCCGCAGGTCATCCCAGAGGCGGGCTCGGGTGAGCGCGTCCATTCCGGAGGTGGGCTCGTCGAGGACCAGCAGGGCCGGGTCATGCTGCGAGGCGGCGAGGTAGGCGAGAACCCGTTGCGCTCCGAGTGGCAATGCAGCGACCGGAGCGGAGCCGAATGTCTGCGAGAAGCCCCGTGCCTGCGCGCTGACCGCGACGCCCTGGACGGCGGCTGCGAAGCGAAGATTCTCGATGGCCGACAGCGCCGGGTACAGGCCGAGCCCTTGTGCGACATAGCCGATGCGCCGCCGGCTTGTGCGCGACGGCGTTTCTCCGAACAAGGTGCATTCGCCGGCGGTGGCCGTCTCGAGTCCGAGGACGATCCGCATGAGGGTGGTCTTGCCCGCGCCGTTGCCCCCGAGCAGGCCGACGATCTCTCCGGGACCAACGGACAAAGAGACCTCTCGCAATGCCTCGAAGTGCCCGTAGGTACGCCCGACGTCAGACACCTGCATCAGGCGATCGGGGTCAGGACGGGGGAGCGAGGGCCTCTCCCCGTCACGCAGGCGGCGGCTCGACGCGGCGACCGGTGACACGGCGACCGGAGAGGAACCGGCGACGGAGGGCTCAGTGTCGGACGGCGGGCTTCCTGGATCGGGCGCCGCCTCCGCGGCCAAGAGGAGCGCGACGCTCGTGTTCTCCAGATCCGGGGCGCTGGGCGTGAATCCCGGTGGTGGTGCGGCATCGGACTGAGGAGTCCACAGGTAGCCGGTCGCACCGCGCCGCCAGGAGCGCGGTGACCGTGACCGCACTGCGTCGGCCTCCTGCTGGCGGGTGCCCACGGGTGTCTGCCAGACGCGACCAGGGGTCTGCCTCATGACGGCCTCGGGGGCTCCCGACGCCAGGAGCCTGCCTTGACCCAGCAGGAACAGGTGGGCTGCCCGCTCGGCCTCG
>JAATES010000051.1 GCA_015655615.1 Actinomycetales bacterium | reverse complement strand
TGGGCTGATCTGGTGGCGCAGGGACTGGCGGATGCCAGCGATGAGCCGGTGTCCTATGCCAATCTGGCGATCCGCGGACGGCTGCTGGTGCCGATCGTGACCGAGCAGCTGCCGCGGGCGCTCGCGTTGGATCCCGTGCCGACGGTCATGACCTTCAATGGCGGCGGCAACGACATGCTGCGGCCGGGCTACGACGCCGATCGCCTGATCGCGGCGGTTCAGCGGGTGATCACCGACACCGCCACGGCCGGTATCCACCTGGTCATCCTCAGTGGTGCGGACCCATCTGAGCGCCTGCCTTCCGGGCCACGGATGCGCAGACTGGGACGCCAGCTCACGCGCGCGCTCCTCGATGTCTCCAGCCGATACGACCACGTCACCTTCGTGGACAACTTCTTCGACGAGGAGACCCGGCGTGCTCCCTACTGGTCACCGGACCGGCTCCACCTGAACCCCCTGGGTCACCGGCGCATCGCGGCCCGAGTGCTCACCGCACTGGGAGTGCCGACTGAGGCGCCGGTCGCGCCGTTCGCCGCGGAGCCCGCGCGCACCCCGGTCGTCGAGGCGCGTTACTACTGGGAGCACGTCGTGCCCTGGGCCACCCGCCGGCTGCGCCGGCGATCGTCTGGTGACGGAAGATTGCCCAAGCACTCCGGCTGGGTGCAGGTGCTGCGTTCAGACGGGTGAGACGGGATCAGTCCCCCAGTCCGGTCCCCACCATCCGGGCGGCCCGGATCCAGGCATGGTCGGCCGGCACCAGCTTGACCTTCCCGGCGACCTCGTCGAGCGCAACGGGCTCGGCCAATTCGCCGTGGGCCGCCACCATCACGCCGAAATGCCCGTCGGCGACGAGTTCGGCTGCGGCGGCGCCGAGCCGGGTGGCGAGCAGCCGGTCTGCGGCCGAGGGCGATCCGCCCCGTTGTACGTAGCCGAGGATCGTCACGCGCGCCTCCAGCCCCGTGGCGGCCTCCAGCTCACGAGCGAGCTTGAAGGTGTGCTCACGCTGCAGGTCTTCGACGTTCTTCAGATGCGCCCGGGCCGCGCGCTGCGCCTCGGGGGTCTTCGCGGCCCGGACCAGCAGCCGGGCGGCCTCGTAGTCGGCGGTGTCCGCGACGTCGCGAGCCCCCTCGGCGACCGCGACCACGCTGAACGTCGAGCCACGCTTGGTGCGCTCGCTGATGGTCGCGGCCACGGAGTCCACCGTGTAGGGGATCTCCGGGATCAGGATGATGTCGGCGCCTCCGGCGATCCCCGCGCCCAGGGTCAGCCAGCCCGCCCGGTGGCCCATGATCTCGGTGAGGATGATCCGGTGATGGCTGTGGGCCGTGGAGTGGACCCGGTCGATGGCCTCGGTGGCGATCTCCGTCGCGGTGGCGAACCCGAACGTCGTGTCGGTCATCGCGATGTCGTTGTCGATCGTCTTGGGCAGGTGGATGACGTTGAGCCCCGCGTCGACGAGCCGCTTGGCGTTCTTCGCGGTCCCCCCGCCGCCGAGCATGATGAGGGCGTCCAGCCCAGCACGCTCGTAGTTCTCCACGACCCGCGGGACCATGTCGACCACGCCGTCGGGGGTCGGGAACTTGTGGACTTTGTCCCGGGAGGTGCCAAGAATGGTGCCCCCCACGGTGAGGATCCCGGAGAGCGCGCGCGAGTCCAGCGGCTCGTAGTGGTCCTCCACCAGTCCGGTGATGCCATCGCGGAATCCGACGAGGTCCATCTTGTAATGCCCGATGGCAGACTTGCCGAAACCGCGGATGGCGGCGTTCAGTCCGGGGCTGTCGCCACCTGCCGTCAGGATGCCGACCTTCTTCGCGTTCATCGCGTCCTCCTTGATGGCGGTGCCGACTCGATGCCGTCACCAGAGCTGCTGGTGACACGAAGTCTAGGGGTGCGCGGCCCGCCGAAGGCGCAATGTGTGCTTTTGGTGTGATGTGCGTACGGGGTCTTTGCCGCCGGGCCGGCTTCCCGCATACGCTGTCTGCCATCGAGGGATGAGAACACGAGTCGCGTGGCGCAGCGCGGTCGGTGAGGGAGAAGTCGCGATGGCACCGCAGGAGGACAGCACGCCGGACGGTGGGACCACGAGTGGCCGGCATCCCCACGAGGCCGTGGCCGCTGCCCTGACAGCGGCCCTCGCAGACCATGTGATGACCCCGGCTGCGCTCTCCTGGGAGGCGGCGGTGCAGCCCTGGAACTCCGCCATCCACCAGCGCCCGATCGCCGTCGTGACTCCGCACGGGGTCGCAGAGCTCCGTGAGGTGCTGTCCATCGCGCGAGACGGCGGAGTGACCGTCAACACCCAGCCCTCGGGCCATGGTGCCAGCGGGGACCTCCAGGGAACGATCCTGGTGCGGCCCACGGCCTTCGACGCCCTGGAGATCGACACGGAGCGCCGAGTGGCCCGCATCGGTGCTGGTGTGCTGTGGGGGACCGTCGCCCGCGCGCTCAAAGGCACCGGGCTGGTGGCCGCTTTCGGCTCCAACCCGACCACGAGTGTCATCGGCTATCTGCTCGCCGGCGGGCTCTCCGTGTTCAGCCGCGCGCAGGGTCTCTCCGTGAGATCCCTGCGCGCCGTCGAACTGCTCACCGCCGATGGTCGGCTGCGCTGGGTGGACGACTCCGATGGCGACCTGATCTGGGCATTGCGGGGCGCCGGTGGCGCGCT
>JAATES010000211.1 GCA_015655615.1 Actinomycetales bacterium | reverse complement strand
TAGTAGGCGGCATTGTCGAGACCCCGGAAGCTCAACGTGGGCCCGAGGTGATTTCCCTCGGCCGTGTGGTTGTAGACCACGTCGAGGATGACCTCGATGCCTGCTTCATGGAGCGCCTTGACGAGCGACTTGAACTCGGGCACCTGCTCGCCGCGAGTTCCGAAGGCCGCATAGGCATGGTGCGGCGCGAAGAAGCCGATGGTGTTGTAGCCCCAGTAGTTGTGCAGGCCGCGTTCCCGCAGCGAGGGGTCGTCGACGAACTGGTGGACGGGCATCAGCTCCACCGCGGTGATCCCGAGGTCGGTGAGGTGCTTGATGATCGCCGGGTGGGCCATCCCGGAATAGGTGCCTCGAAACTCCACCGGTACGTCCGGGTGGGTCATGGACAGGCCGCGTACGTGAGCTTCGTAGATGATCGTCTCGTGGTAGTCGTGGCCCGGAGGGCGGTCCTGGCCCCAGTCGAAGAACGGATTGACCACGACCGAGACCATCGTGTGAGTCGCCGAGTCGTCGTCGTTGCGGACTTGGGGATCATCGAATCGATAGGAGAACAGGCTGGGATCGACGTCGATCTGCCCGTCGATGGCCTTGGCATAGGGGTCGAGCAGCAGCTTGCTCGGATTGCAGCGTTGCCCTTGCGAGGGATCATACGGTCCGTGCACACGGAAGCCGTACCGCTGGCCGGGGCCGATGGCGGGCAGATAGCCGTGCCAGACGAAGGCATCGACTTCGGGAAGGTCGACGCGCTGTTCGCTGCCGTCGTCGGCGAGCAGACACAACTCGATTCGCTCGGCGACTTCGGAGAACACAGCGAAGTTGGTACCGGCGCCGTCATAGGTCGCGCCGAGGGGATAACTGCTGCCTGGCCAGATGTGCATGGCCTAAGCGTGCCCCACCGAGGTTCCTTTTGTCTTCCAGCCGGTGGACAACCGGTCGCCTTCCGGCAGTGGGCTGGCTTAGAGTGTCGAGCAGCCACGCAGGTGGTTCAGCTATCCGAACTGCGACAGGAGTCACTCATGGTCGACTTTCAGGACATCAAAGGAAATCTCGAGGGACTGGCCGAGAAGGCGAAGGACGTCGTGACCGACGAGAGGATCGAGGCGGTGGCGGAGAAGGTGAAGAGCATCGCGCCGGACTCGATCGACGCGAAGATCGACTCAGTCGCAGACAAGGCGAAGGAACTCAACAACTGAGGTCGTCTCCGGACCTTCCACATCGGTACCATCGAGGGGTGTCTCCACATGGGGGCACCCCTCGATCGCTGCTAAGGAGCACACGTTCGTGTCCACACCTGAGTCCGACCTCCCACCCGCACCGGCTTCCGGCCCGCAGATCTCCGTCACTGTCGACGGTGAGGCGACGACGGTGACCGAGGGGACGACGGGGACGGAGCTCTTCTCCGGCCGGCGTGAGATCGTGGTGCTGCGGATCGATGGCGAACTCCGCGACTTGTCCGCTCGGCTGACCGCCGGTGCAGTGGTGGAGGGCGTCAGCGTCGACTCACCCGACGGGCTGGCAGTCCTGCGGCATTCTGCAGCTCACGTGCTGGCGCAGGCAGTGCAGCAGATCAATCCGGACGTCAAGCTGGGCATCGGCCCTCCGGTCACCGACGGCTTCTACTATGACTTCGACGTCGAGCAGCCGTTCACCCCCGAGGATCTCAAAGCCCTCGACAAGGTCATGGCGCGGATCATCAAGGAGGGCCAGTCGTTCCGGCGGCGCGAGGTCTCCGACGACGAGGCTCGCGCCGAGCTGGCCGATCAGCCCTACAAGCTGGAACTGATCGGGCTGAAGAGCACTGCTGATACGGCTGGTGAGGGCGCCGCTGTCGAGGTGGGTGCAGGAGGGCTGACGATCTATGACAACGTGCGCCGGGACGGCACTGTGGCCTGGAAGGACCTCTGCCGCGGCCCCCACCTGCCGTCGACCCGGCTGATCGGCAATGGAGCACAACTGATGCGCAGCGCGGCGGCGTACTGGCGGGGAAGCGAGAAGAACCCGCAGCTGCAGCGCATCTATGGCACGGCCTGGCCCACCAAGGACGAGTTGCGGGCCTACCTGGACCGGCTGGCCGAGGCGGAACGGCGCGATCACCGCAGGCTCGGCACCGAGCTCGACCTGTTCTCCTTCCCGGACGAGATCGGCTCAGGGCTCGCGGTCTTCCACCCCAAGGGCGGCATCATCCGCACCGAGATGGAGGAGTACTCGCGCCGCCGGCACATCGAGGCCGGCTACTCGTTCGTGAACACGCCGCACATCACCAAGGCGCGCCTCTACGAGCTCTCCGGTCACCTGGACTGGTATGCCGATGGCATGTATCCGCCCATGCAGCTCGATGAAGAGCTCGATGCGGATGGAAACATCCGCAAGGCCGCGCAGGACTACTACCTCAAGCCCATGAACTGCCCGATGCACATCCTGATCTACCGGTCACGCGGCCGGTCGTACCGGGAGCTTCCCTTGCGGCTCTTCGAGTTCGGCACGGTCTACCGGTATGAGAAGTCCGGCGTGGTCCATGGGCTGACACGTGCGCGCGGCTTCACCCAGGACGATGCGCACATCTTCGCCTCGCGGGAGCAGATGAAGGACGAGATCACGCACGCGCTCGGCTTCGTGCTCGACCTGCTCAAGGACTACGGCCTCGATGACTTCTACCTGGAGCTGTCCACCCGGAACCCGGAGAAGTCGGTCGGCAGCGACGAGCTGTGGCAGGAGGCCACGGACACGTTGCGTCAAGTCGCCGTCGAGTCCGGGCTCGAGCTCGTGGCGGACCCCGGTGGCGCGGCGTTCTACGGGCCGAAGATCTCCGTCCAGGCCAAGGACGCCATCGGCCGGACGTGGCAGATGTCGACCGTGCAGCTCGATTTGAACCTGCCGGAGCTCTTCGAGCTGGAATACGCGGCTGCCGATGGGACGCGGCAGCGTCCTGTCATGATCCACCGGGCACTGTTCGGCTCGATCGAACGGTTCTTCGCGGTGCTCACGGAGCACTACGCCGGCGCATTCCCCACCTGGTTGGCTCCGGTGCAGGTCAGGGCGATCCCGGTGGCAGAGGCCTTCGAGGGTTATCTGGCCGAGGTCGTCGCACAGTTGCGCACCCACGGCGTCCGGGCAGAGCTGGACTCCTCCCATGACAGGTTCCCCAAGAAGATCCGCACCGCCAGCAAGGAGAAGATCCCCTTCGTCCTGATCGCCGGGGGCGAGGACGCCGAGGCCGGTGCGGTCTCCTTCCGGTTCCGTGACGGCAGCCAGGAGAACGGTGTGCCGGTCGCGGTCGCGGTCGAGCGTATTCTGGCCTCGATCAGGGATCGGACCCAGGTGTGAGCTCCGCACATGATCCCGAAGTGGTGGCGGCCGCGGCGTTCGCCGGTGATCCGGACGGCTTGCAGCGATTGTGGACACCGCACCGGATGGCCTATATCGACGGCGGGCCGAGCACGCCAGGCGATGCCGCTCCGGTGTGCCCGTTCTGTGCCGCCGTGACGGCCGACGACCGCGACGCACTGGTGGTGATCCGCGGGACACATGCCTACGTGATCCTCAACCTCTACCCCTACAACTCCGGGCACCTGCTGGTCTGCCCGAACCGGCATGTCGCGAGCTACCCGCAGCTGACCGATGCGGAACGGGATGAGATCGCGGTGCTGACCCAGCAGGCCATGCGTGCGTTGCGGGGGACTATGGGCGCACAGGGCTTCAATATCGGGATGAACCAGGGCGAGGTGGCAGGTGCGGGTATTGCGGCACATCTGCACCAGCACGTGGTGCCGAGGTGGCTGGGGGACGCGAACTTCTTCCCCGTGGTGGCACAGACCAAGGCGTTGCCGCAATTGCTCGCCGACACTCGTGATCGCCTGGCTGCGTCATGGGCGGGAGCTCAGGGTGGGGCGAGCCCCGAAGGGCAGGATGCGGCATCCCCGCTCCCTGCCCCGGGGGGGCACCTGTGATCAGTCGGCTGCGTGGGCTGGTGGGCAGGGTCTTCGGGCCCCTTGCGGCGCTGCTGCTGCGATGGGGCGTCACCCCGGATGCCGTGACGGTGGTCGGGACGCTGGGGGTGGTCGCAGCAGCTCTGACCTTGTTCCCGACCGGACACCTCTTCCTCGGCACCATGGTCATCATGGTCTTCGCGTTCTCTGATGCGCTCGACGGCACCATGGCTCGGGCCAGCGGGCGTAGCGGTCCATGGGGGGCCTTTCTCGACTCCACATTGGACCGGGTCGCTGACGCGGGCCTCTTCGTCGGCCTGGCGGCGTATTTCCTCATCCAGCATGATGGGGTGCTGGCCACGGTGGGAGCGGTCGCGGCCGTCACGTGCTTGATCAGCGGATTCACAGTGTCCTACTCCCGCGCCCGCGCCGAGGGGCTGGGCATGACGGCGAACGTGGGTATCGCAGAGCGCGGCGAGCGGCTGGTCGTCTCCCTGGTGTTCACCGGGCTGGTGGGCCTGGGCGTGCCCCCGATCGCACTGGTTATCGCGTTGATCCTGCTCGCTGCGGCCAGCATCATCACCGTCGGCCAGCGTATGGCCACCGTGTACGCCCAGGCGCAAGGCCGGACCAGGGACTCCGCGACATGACGTCGGCCTGGTCAGGCACGGTGTTCCGGTGGGCCTGGCGGTACGCGCACCGGATTCCGGAGCCGGTCCTGAACCAGATCGGCGATCTTGCGGCTGATGCGGCATGGCTGCGGCGCGGCAAGGGCATCCGGCAGCTGGAGCGCAATCTGGCCCGGGTGCGGCCCGACCTGGACCAGCGCATGCTGCGACGGCTGTCTCGCGCAGGGATGCGGTCCTATGTGCGCTATTACTGCGAGGCCTTCATTCTGGCGCACCTGACCCGGGAGAACATCGCAGCGCGGGTCCGGCCGGTGGGGGATCAGGGGGCCCGGGACCTCCTTGCCGCAGGCAAGTCGATCGTGCTCGCGCTAGGGCATCTGGGCAATTGGGACCTGGCTGGGGCCTGGGCGGGCCAACAGCTCGGACATGTCACGACGGTCGCGGAGCGGCTCGAGCCGGACGAGCTCTACCAGGAATTCCTGGAGTTCCGGTCCGGTCTGGGCATGACGATCCTGACTTTCGGTGACCCTGACGTCTTCGCCGGGCTTCGCGCTGCGGCACGCAAGTCTTCGCAGATCATTCCGCTTCTGGCGGACCGCGACCTGGGCCGTAGCGGCGTCGAGGTCGACCTCTTCGGGTCCCGGGCCCGCGTCGCCGCAGGTCCTGCGACGCTGGCGGTGGGAGGGGCCGTCGTGCTGTACCCGCTGAGCATCCATTACGAACGTCTCAGCGGTCAGCGACGCCGAGATGCCGGATCACGATGGGGCATCGTGGTGACCTTCCATGACCCCGTTCCCACGGACGATCTCACCGGCACCACCCGGCAGCGGGTGTCCGTGGCGACGCAACGGTGGATCGACGCGCTGGCGAACGCGATCTCGGCGCATCCGCAGGACTGGCACATGTTGCAGAAGGTGTTCGTCGAGGACCTCGATCAGGCACGCGATGCCGCGATCGTCCGGGAGGGGACATGAGCTCCAGCGTCGAGCGCCGCGGCCTGCGGATCGGCATCGTGTGCCCCTACTCGTTCGATGTGCCAGGTGGAGTCCAGTTCCATATCCGCGATCTGGCGCGCGCGCTGCACGAGGCCGGACATGAGCCGTCGGTGCTCGCACCCGCTGACGACGAGACCGTGCTCCCCGATCACGTGATAGCTGCCGGACGCGCGCTTCCCGTGCGCTACAACGGGTCGGTGGCGCGGTTGTCCTTCGGCCCGGTGACGGCGGCTCGGGTACGGCGCTGGCTGCGTGATGGTGACTTCGACATCCTGCACCTCCATGAGCCGGTGACCCTGAGTCTGAGCATGCTCGCACTGTGGATCGCGGAAGGCCCCATCGTCGCGACGTTCCACACGAGCCTGGTGCGCTCGCGGGCGCTGCAGATCGCCTTTCCCCTGGTGCGCGGGAGCCTGGAGAAGATCGATGCACGCATCGCGGTCTCAGAGGATGCCCGGCGCACTCTGACCGACCACCTGGGCGGAGATGCCGTCGTGATACCGAATGGTGTGTATGTCGACGACTTCCGGTGCGCTGAGCCCGATCCCCGCTGGACGGGTACGGCAGACGCGCCCACCATCGCCTTCTTGGGGCGCCTCGATGAGCCGCGAAAAGGTCTGCCCGTCCTCACTGCGGCGATTCCGCAGATCCTGGAGCAGATCCCGGGCGCGCGATTCCTGATCGCAGGGCGAGGCGAGGACGGCGAGGCCGCCGCCCGGGCG
>JAATES010000238.1 GCA_015655615.1 Actinomycetales bacterium | reverse complement strand
CGACGAGCTGGTCTCCGCGCAGCTGGTCGACTCGCGCGACGACGTCATCCTGATCTCCCGCAAGGGCCAGTCGGTACGCTTCACCGCATCGGATGAGGCCCTGCGACCCATGGGCCGGGCGACCTCGGGCGTGACGGGCATGAAGTTCCGGGGTGACGACGACCTGCTGGCGCTCGATGTGGTGCACGAGGATGCCTACCTGTTCACCGTGACCGAGGGCGGGCTGGCCAAGCGCACCGCGCTGACCACCGAGCAGTACCGCGTTCAGGGACGTGGCGGGCTGGGCATCAAGGTGGCCAACCTGCCGGAGTCCAAGGGCGATCTGGTCGGAGCACTGGTGGTCCAGGAGGACGATGAGGTGCTGGTCATCATGGAGCGCGGCAAGATCGTGCGATCGGCCGTCGCCGGGGTGAACCCGACCGGGCGGACGTCTCAGGGCGTCATCTTTGCCAAGCCCGACAAGGGTGACCGCATCATCGCGGTCGCTCGCAACATGGAGCGGAACCTGGGCAAGGCCGAGGACGTGAGCGAGGACGAGGAGGATCGCGACCCCGCGGACACGGGTGACATCGTCGCCGACGTCGCCTCTGAGTCGACGGAGTAAGGCGCGCCGACGTGGCTAGGCGCTCACGCCAAGCCACGTCGGGCACAATGGACGACACAGTCACGTGTCACCGCGCAGCCGGCAACTGCCGTGGGGTCACCCCGGCTGCACCAGGCGGCTCGCGCGAGGAGCGGTGAGCACGCAGACCTTGAGGAGAAGCATCGCGTGGCAGACCAAGGGCAGGACCAGGCGACCTCGGTCGGAGACGGCACCGTGGCACAGGCGGGTGACGGCCAGGTGGTAGCGCCGCCCAGCATTCCGCCTCGCACCTCGGCGCGGCCGAGCGGGGCACAGGGGGCGGACGCAGCCAGCCAGGCCCCCGCGGGTGCCTCGGCGTCCCCACGGCCCGTGGCGGGCCCGCGGAAGGCCAGACTCGCCGTGTCCCGCGTCGACCCGTGGTCGGTGATGAAGTTCTCCTTCCTGATGTCGTTCGCCGTCGGGATCATGATCGTCGTCGGGGCGGCGGTGATCTGGCTGGTGCTGGATGGTCTGCACGTGTTCACCACGATTAACGACACCTTGGTGGAGGTGGCCGGCGACCCTGAGAAGATCAACATCCTGCAGTGGGTGACCTTCGACCGGACGGTGTCGTTCGCCACGATCATCGCGCTTGCCGACGTGGTCTTGCTGACGATCCTGTCGACTGTCTTCGCGTTCCTGTACAACATCACGGCCTCGTTGGTCGGAGGCGTGACGGTCACATTGACGGATGAGTGAGCGGCAGTCCAGGCGTGCGCCGGGGTTGCGGGGGCGGTCAGTTTGAGCCGCGGGCCTCAGGTGCGGTAGTGTCAGTCGCCGCGGCATAGTGCCACCGGAGGTTCGGTGGCGGCGTGTCGAGACGGGCCTATAGCTCAGGCGGTTAGAGCGCTTCCCTGATAAGGAAGAGGTCGGAGGTTCAAGTCCTCCTAGGCCCACGTTCCGACTCCCAAGGAGGACGAAGCATGAAGAAGCTGTTGATTCTTGCCGCTGTGGCAGCCATCGGTTACGCCGTATGGAAGAAGATCACGCAGGATGACGAAGAGCGCGACCTGTGGGCCGAGGTCACGGACAAACTCTGAGGTCGGTGGGACGCAGGATGGCCTGAGCGCCACCCTGTGATGGGCAGCCGGTTTCCCACCGGGTGCCGCGAGGGGCCATGGCGCAATTGGTAGCGCACCTGCTTTGCAAGCAGGGGGTTAGGGGTTCGAGTCCCCTTGGCTCCACCCTTTATGCAGGTCATAGGCCTTGTTGAGTCCATAAGTCGCCCAGCGAAGAGGCTGTTGGCCTGTTCTTGACCCGTTTCTGCTATCTGCGGTCGGCCACCGTGGGGAGCCCGACCGTTGCCCATTCAGGCCCCAGAGTGCCCCCGAGCACCAAGATCGCGCAGACCTCCGCAGCCTCCTCAGGCGTGAGGTCGGCGGCTGGCCCAGCCCAGACGTCCAGGAAACTCTCTGGGTCGTCGGGGTGGCTGGCCGGCAGCTACTGCACCCGCGCAGAAGGGGACTGTACGTTCAACGGTGTAACTCCGATGAAGGAGGAACACGATGAGTAGGCCGGTAGAGACGGTCCCGGTGGCCGTGACGGAGGGGGTCGAGCCGGGCGTGGTGACGACAGGACCGGTGGTGCCGGTGGTGGATCGGGGGTTGGTTGCGCAGCTCGTCGGTGACGCGCAGAGGCAGGGCCTGTCCGTGGACGGGGAGGGTGGTCTGCTGGCGGAGCTGACTCGGCTGGTTTTGGAGTCTGCGTTGGAGGGTGAGATCACCGACCACCTCGGCTATGACAGGCACGAGAAGGGTGCCTCGACGGATGGGAACGCCCGCAACGGCACCCGGTCCAAGACGGTGTTGACCAAGGCCGGCCCGGTCCAGGTCGACGTGCCGCGGGACCGGGCGGGCAGTTTCGAGCCGAAGATCGTCGCGAAGCGGCAGCGCCGGCTCGGGTCGATCGAGGACATCGTGTTGTCGTTGTCCGCACGGGGGATGACCCACGGAGATATCAGTGCGCACCTGGCCGACACGTACGGCAGCTAGGTGTCGAAGACCACGATCTCCACGATTACGGACAAGGTCCTCGACGGAATGAACGAGTGGCAGTCCCGACCGTTGGATCCGGGGCGGTTTCTAGTGGTCGTTGCGAATCTGTTGTGGGAGCCATCGTCTCATGAGCTGTGCTGGTGACTTGTCTTGGAGGACGTGTCGTGGCCGGTCGTTGAGTTCGTCGGCGGCGTCTCGGAACTGCTGATCGGTGAACAGCTCGAGGTCGGTGCCCTTGGGGAAGTACTGGCGGAGCAGCCCGTTGGTGTTCTCGTTGCTGCCGCGCTGCCAGGGCGAGTGCGGGTCCGCGAAGTAGATCTTCACCCCGGTGGCCTTCTCGATCCGCTCGTGCTGGAACATCTCGTTTCCCTGATCCCAGGTCAGCGTTCGCCGCAGCCCCGCAGGCAGAGCGTTGAGTGCGGTGATGAGCGCATCTCCCACGTTGGTCGCGGAGTGACCGCCCCGGATCGGGACCATGATCGTGTGTCTCGTCTTCCGCTCCACAAGCGTAGCCGCCGCGGACCGCTGGCCTGCGCCGATGATCAGATCGCCTTCCCAGTGACCGGCCTGTTTCCTGCCTTCCACGATCGTGGGGCGGTCGTGGATCGAGCGCATGTTCGTGGACTGCTTCAACGCCCCATCACGGGTGCGGCCCCGGCCCCGTCGGTGCCGATACGTCCGGCCAGTGCGTAGCGTCTGGCTGGCGGCGGGGACGATCAGACCCTGGTAGACGGCTTCGTAGATCGTCTCGGCGCACACGTGCCACCCCGGGCGCCTGGGCCACCGGCGTCTCAGCCAGCGGCTGATCTGCTGCGGAGACCACCGCTTGCTGAGCTTCGCCTCGACAACGGCCCTCAGTTCCGGGTCGGCAGTGAACCGGTGTTGCTTCGGGCGACGGCGGTTCAGATGCGCCTGCCCGTGCGCGAACCACGGCTGATATCGGCCGTCTGGTTTCCGGTGGCGCGCGATCTCCCGATACACGCTCTGGTAGCTCTTCTTGATCCGGGCCGCGATCGCCTTCACCGATTCGCCCGCGTCGAGGCCGTCGGCGATCTCGATCCGGTCGTCCTGGGACAGGTATCTGCCGCTGATCGGCGCGTCGATGAACTTCACGCTGCCAGCGTCGATGAACCACAGCGACCCGCAGCTCAGCGACACTCCCACCTCAGCCGACGCGGCAGAGCCGCTGGCGCCCTGCCGGATCAACTCGAAGTATCGGCGTTTGACCTCTCTCGGCATCTTGTTCGGCGCATAACGCGGCATCGCAGCTCTCCCTCGTCAGGATTCGCAACGACCACTAGAAACCGCCCCGGTCTATCCGGTGGTGTTCATCGACGCGATTCACGTGAAAGTCCGTGACGGGCAAGTCGCGAACCGGCCCATCTACGTTGCCCTGGCCGTGACCACGGAGGGGAACCGGGACATCCTCGGGTTGTGGGCCGGGGACGGCGGGGAGGGCGCGAAGTACTGGCTGCAAGTGCTCACCGAGATCAAGAACCGCGGCGTGAATGATGTGCTCATGGTCGTGTGTGACGGGCTGCGTGGCCTGCCCGACAGCGTGAACACTGTATGGAAAGACACGATCGTGCAGACCTGCAT
>JAATES010000361.1 GCA_015655615.1 Actinomycetales bacterium | reverse complement strand
GGTGCAGCCCCAGCAAGGGTGCCTTGGCGTCCATTCCCGACCCGGCCGCCCTGGCTGCCGAGTATGAGAAAGGCGGTGCCGCGGTCATCTCCGTGCTGACGGAGCAACGGCGCTTCCGCGGATCGTTGGCGGACCTCACCGCGGTTCGCGCCGCTGTCGACATCCCGGTGCTGCGAAAGGACTTCGTGGTCACGCCGTACCAAGTGTGGGAGGCGCGCGCTCATGGGGCTGACCTGGTGTTGCTGATCGTGGCAGCGCTGGAGCAGACCGTCCTGGAATCTCTCGTCGAGCGGGTTCACTCGCTGGGCATGACCGCGTTGGTGGAGGTCCACACGACCGAGGAGGCAGCCCGCGCCGTCGATGCCGGCGCCCGAGTGATCGGCGTGAACGTCCGCAACCTCAAGACGCTGGACGTCGACCGGGGAGTCTTCGCCAAGGTCGTGCCCGCGATTCCTTCGCACATCGTCAAGGTCGCGGAATCCGGCGTCCGTGGACCGCACGATGTGGTCGACTACGCTCGCGCCGGTGCCGACGCCGTGCTGGTGGGCGAGGCGCTCGTGACCGACGACACGCCCCGGGCCTCCGTCGCCGATCTGGTGGCTGCTGGTGCCCACCCCTCGTTGCGTGCGGTCCGGCACTGACCTGTTCTCCCCTCGTGACGACCACCCCTCATGACCCAGGAGGCCGCGTGCCTGCCAGCCTGCAATCGATGCAAGGCCCCTACTTCGGCGACTTCGGCGGGCGTTTCGTCCCCGAGGCACTGGTCGCCGCCCTCGACGAGCTGGAGATCGAGTACCGCAAGGCCTCGATCGACCCGGAGTTCCAGGCCGAGCTGGCCCGGTTGCAGCGTGACTACACCGGTCGCCCCAATCCGCTCACCGAGGTGCCGCGCTTCGCCCGTCATGCGGGGGGCGCAAGGATATTCCTCAAACGGGAGGACTTGAACCACACCGGTTCGCACAAGATCAACAACGTGCTGGGCCAGGGCCTGCTCGTCAAGCGGATGGGCAAGTCCCGCGTGATCGCAGAGACCGGAGCCGGGCAGCATGGTGTGGCCACAGCGACCGTCGCAGCGCTGATGGATCTCGAGTGCGTGATCTACATGGGGGAGGAGGACACTCGCCGTCAGGCCCTCAATGTGGCGCGGATGCGACTGCTGGGTGCTGAGGTGATTCCGGTCACGCTCGGTACGCGCACGCTCAAGGACGCCATCAACGAGGCCCTGCGCGACTGGGTGGCCAACGTCGACTCCACGCATTACCTGCTGGGCACGGTCACAGGTCCTCATCCCTTCCCCGAGATGGTCCGTGAGTTCCACAAGGTGATCGGCACCGAGGCGCGCGAGCAGATCCTCGCCGCCACCGGGGAGCTGCCGGACGCGGTCGTCGCCTGTGTGGGCGGAGGATCCAACGCGATGGGGATCTTCTCCGGATTTTTGGACGATCCCGGGGTGCGTCTCTATGGATTCGAGGCCGGTGGCGAGGGAATCGACTCGGGTCGCCACGCCGCCCGGTTCAGCGGCGGGTTCCCCGGGGTCCTGCAGGGGACCCGGTCCTTTCTGCTCCAGGACGACGACGGGCAGACCCTGCCCAGCCATTCGGTGTCGGCTGGGCTCGATTATCCGTCGGTCGGACCGCAGCACGCCTTCCTGCACGAGATCGGACGGGTCGACTACCAGCCGATCACCGATGACGAGGCGATGGAGGCCTTCCGAGTGCTGTGCCGGACCGAGGGCATCCTTCCCGCCATCGAGTCCGCTCATGCGCTGGCGGGTGCGATCAAGGTGGGTCAGGAGCTCGGCCCGGATGCCACGGTGATCGTCAACCTTTCCGGTCGGGGAGACAAGGACGTGACGACTGCCGCCAAGTGGTTCGGGCTGCTCGACCCCGAGACAGCCACCGAGACGTTGGAGGGCGATCTATGAGCACCCCCGTGACCAGTCCTGCCCCAGGCATCCTCACGGGAAAGCGCCTCGACGAGCTGCGCTCCCAGGGGCGGGCGGCGCTCATCGGCTATCTCCCGGTGGGCTTTCCGACAGTGGCGGAATCAGTCATCGCAGCCCGGACGCTGGTGGAGGCGGGTGCTGACATCCTCGAGCTGGGCATCCCCTACTCGGATCCCGTCATGGACGGCGCCACCATCCAACATGCCGTCGACTCGGCGTTGCAGGCCGGGGTACGCGTCCGCGATGTCTTCGACGTGGTGTCGGCCGTCGCTGACTTAGGGGCTCCCACACTGGTGATGACCTATTGGAATCCTGTCCTCCGCTACGGCGTCGAGGCCTTTGCCCGGGACCTGTCGGCCAGCGGCGGGGCCGGCCTCATCACCCCGGACCTCATCCCTGATGAGGCCGGCGACTGGATCGAGGCATCGGACAGGCATGACCTTGATCGCGTCTTCCTCGTGGCTCCGAGCTCCACGCCGGAACGCCTGTCCATGACGGCCCGCGCCTGCCGCGGCTTCGTCTATGCCGCTTCCACCATGGGCGTCACCGGTGAACGGACGACCGTCGGAGCCAAGGCCGAGGACCTGGTCGCAGCGACCCGCGCGGCCGGGGGCGAGCATGTCTGCGTGGGCCTCGGGGTGTCCACTCCGCAGCAGGCCGCCGATATCGCCCGCTACGCCGACGGCGTGATCGTCGGCTCCGCACTGGTCAGGCCACTACTGGACGACGCGCCGTTCGCCGATCGCATCGAACATCTGGCCCGGGTGACATCCGGGCTCGCGGCTGGCGTGCGTCACGCTCGCACAGGCACAGCTCAGTGACCGACCGGCAGGTGTTGCTCGCCGCGATTCCCAGCCCTTCCCAGGGGGTCTGGCAGCTGGGTCCGTTCCCGGTCAGGGCCTATGCGCTCTGCATCCTCGCAGGCATCGCACTGGCGATATGGCTCACGGCCCGGCGCTGGCGTGCCCGGGGAGGCGATTCCGAGGCCGCGACCAACGTCGCTTTCTGGGCGGTGCCCTTCGGCATCGTCGGAGGTCGGCTGTATCACGTGCTCACCAGCCCGGATGCCTACTTCGGAACAGGCGGGCACCCGATCGACGCACTGAAGATCTGGCATGGCGGTCTGGGCATCTGGGGAGCGGTCGCCTTCGGTGCAGTCGGGGCATGGATCGGCTGCCGTCGGGAACGCCTCTCCTTCGTGGATTATGCGGACGCCCTCGCGCCAGGCTTGCTGCTTGCCCAGGCAATCGGTCGCTGGGGCAACTGGTTCAACGTGGAGCTGTTCGGCAGGCCCACCACGTTGCCGTGGGGCCTCGAGGTCCCGGCTGACGTTGCCGTGGCAGCGGGCTACCCCGCGGGGACCTTGTTCCATCCGACGTTCTTGTATGAGTTTGTCTGGAATCTGGCCGGCGTCGTGGTGATCCTGTGGGCTGAGCGTCGCTTCAGGTTGCGCGGCGGTCAGGTATTCTGGCTGTACGTGCTGATCTACACCACAGGTCGCCTCTGGATCGAGATGCTGAGGATTGACACCGCACATCATGTGTTCGGGGTCAGGCTCAACGTCTGGACGTCGGTGATTGTGGGGATCGGCGCGCTAACGGCCTTGGTGGTAGCCGGACGCCGCACCCAGCGTCCCGATGCCGCGCAGACCGTTTCGGTGATGGAGCCGGAACCGAACGCTGACGCGATCGCAGACCCCGGCGATCCGTGACGGCGCGCGACCCACACGCATCAGGACTGCACGGTGCTGTGGACCGCTTGTGTTCTGACTTCAGTGTGTTGCCCCGGCCTACCCACCGCGGGCCCTTTCGATCGCTGTTCGCTTCCTTCAAGTGAGCGGAGATGAGGACGGTGTTGATGACCACGTCGACGACGGTTCCGGGACCTTTTCAAAGGATGGACGCCCCGGCACGACAAGGCCTCTACGACCCCACGGCTGAGCATGATGCCTGCGGAGTGGCCTTTGTCGCGACCTTGCGCGGCACGCCGGGACGAGACATCGTTGACGCCGCACTGACGGCGCTGGAGAACCTCGACCACCGCGGTGCGGTGGGAGCCGAGGAGAACAGCGGTGACGGAGCAGGCATCCTCACGCAGATCCCGGACGCCTTTGTCAGGGACATCATCGACGCAGAGCTTCCCGCCGTCGGCTTTTACGCGATCGGCACGGCGTTCCTGCCCCAGGATCCTCATGAGGCGCAGCGAGTCATGCGGGCCGTGGAGGTCCTCGCCCAGGAGGAGAAGCTGGACGTGCTGGCCTGGCGGGACGTCCCCGTCACGGCCGACCTGGTCGGCCCCACGGCACGGTCCTCGATGCCGATCTTCCGGCAGCTCGTGGTGGCCGACCCGTCGCGTGACCTCTCCGGCATCGGACTGGACCGACGGACGTACCGGCTGCGCAAGCGTGCCGAGAACGAGCTGGGCCTCTTCTTCGCCTCGCTGTCCGCGCGGACCTTGACGTACAAGGGCATGCTGACGACCTCCCAGCTCGCACCGTTCTTCCCCGATCTCTCGGATCCTCGGTACGCCACCGAGCTGGCGTTGGTCCACTCGAGGTTCTCGACCAACACCTTCCCGTCCTGGCCGCTCGCCCAGCCCTTCCGGCTGATCGCCCATAACGGTGAGATCAACACCGTGCGGGGCAACCGCAACTGGATGGCAGCGCGACAGGGCAGGCTGGACTCGGAGCTCCTTGGCGACGTCAGC